>JBOGRL010000466.1:0-2058 GCA_050749505.1 Nitrososphaerales archaeon | reverse complement strand
GACCAACCACAATCATGGTTGAAAAATTTTGAGGGATAAGAATGTTATTTTAGGACATTATGAGAAACACAATGACGTGCCTTAGTTCTTCCTTCTCATCTGCGCTCTGCTTTTTCTCTTCATGAGGTCGGAAACAATCAGGGCCAGTCCAGTTACCCCGACCAGCAAGAATACTATCTGGGGGACACTCAACACAAACCCGGAGTAGCTCGTGAAGGCACTTTTCAACTCGGAGTAGAGGTCGGAGCCAACACTTGAAAGGAAACCTCCCGCAAGACTAGTCAGGACGAATATGATTCCTCCTAGCATCCTTTTTGAAAAACGTTGAGCATGACGGCGTCGAGCCATCTAAGAAAACAACTTGTTTGGATTATTTAGCGAAAGTTACAGTAATATTACAGTAATACTATAGTAACTTTTAAGAGTGTCGCAAATTGTTTTCCTGCTGCACTCCTAATCAAACCGAGCAGTGATTTGTTTGCTTTCCCGGTTTTTTGGATATCCAGTAATACCTGCACAGTATTGATCACGCCGAGAATGTAAACAATGAAAACTAGCCACTTTCTACGGCAGATTCATACCCAAGGTATGCTTGGGAGAATCCAGGAATTTCGCAAACTACGGCGTGACTCCGACGCCCATGGTTTGGGACTCGCCAACACGCGCGAAAATCCATGCGCGCATCATAATCATGCCCGCACCCAGGAGATACGATCTCTTCGTAGGCTAAGTTAGTAAAAGCATTTACTCAATTGGCGCTCTTGATAAATCAGGGTATGATTTGGCGCTGACTTGCTTTTGAGAGACAACTCGGGTTTGTCGAAATTTCATCTCAACCTCTGTGTCGGGAATTTTTGTTCAAAGAATGTCGATTTTTCTCAAAAAAAGGGTTTAGCATTGTTTCCAGCGCGTATAGTTTCTGGAAAAGGCGGTAGCAACTTAATATAACACGTTGGCCCCTATCGCTCCAAAAACTGAGCATTCAAGGAAAAAGGATTTGACGCTGCAGATTTGGTTGACATTTACACAGTTCTGGCACTGACCAGCGCACTGGCAGTCATCATTCCCGGGGTCGTATTGCTCACACTTCTCCGAGGGCTCAAAGTCCCAAAACTTCGAAACCTAACGATAATCCTCGCGTCGTTTGCAATCCTTCATGGATGTTATCATCTTTCTTATCTCGTTGGTCTTGCTTCTATAGCACCATACATTGATCTCGTCACAGCATTGATATTGGTTCTACTCGGGATGTATTATAGCGACAAAATCATAGCGACTTCTCTGTTCCTGATAACTCTTCCCCAGGTGGCTAGCGATATCGTACCAATTGCGTTGATCATAGCATTCGCATTGTTCGTAAGGCTTGCAATTATATCGAAGAGCCTCTCGAGCTTGCAGGCTCAGCTCTCAATTTTCCTGATCATATGGATCTTTGCAGAATTGCTCCGAGCTCTTCTGGTGATTGGTATTCTGGCGGCGACCGAGCAGCTTCAACTCTTGGGGCTGGAAATTCATACCGCTTCAATGGTCGCGTTTGGTGGTTTCATTCTGTTCCGTTATTATCGCATCACTTCGAGTGCGACTCCTGCAAACATTTCTCTTGAGTGGCATTCCAAGCCAAAAGAAGATCCGAAAGACGACGATGGTGTGGCTTGAGGATGGCGCAGGAACAGAGCGAAGGCTTCTACAGTGTGCTTCGTAGATCGGTTCAGCAGGGCATTGCAAGCGTCGTAGGACGGGATACTTGTATTTCGGTTGAATTTTACCTTGATTCATCGATTGCGGTGAAGGACATCTCAAGCTACACGAAATCACTTGAGAAGATGTTTGGCCCTGGTTCCAAATTGATCGAGGAAAGGTGTGCTAGAGCTCTTTATTCGAATATGCAGCTTGATTTTGCCTTAAAACAAGATTACAGTTTGAACGATTACGTGGAAGAAGCAAAAAAATTATGGCTCACTGGCACGACTAGCTCAAGGCGAAAAGATCAGCCGATCCGCCAATCGGGGTTCGTTAACTGCTACATCTGCGGAGAGCTGACTAGGCAATGGGTGAGAG
>JBOGRL010000465.1:0-3673 GCA_050749505.1 Nitrososphaerales archaeon | reverse complement strand
CTACTGCCAGCCCTCAGGGAAATCTGGACGGTACTTATTCCATCCCCAGCACCGCTTTACAACAAATTGAATCTGACGGAAATCAAGTCCACAATGTCTGGGTTACGGGCGTCGGATCAGGTCATCTTTCCGATGCCGCGCAATTTGTCAACATGACCTACGACGCGAGGCAAAACTACACCACGTCCACGATTGGGCATGGCTTAACTTTGTTTGCACTCCTCTACACTTTTGTTGTTCCTGTGACATTCAATCTCGGGCAGCTGTTCCTGTTGCTCTGGACTGTGTACGTCGTTCTATTTGCGATCGCTCTCAACGGGCCAGTGAGAAACCTGTACAATGCGATGAAGTCCGCTGGGCGGCGCGGTATCGGGGCGCTGATGGACAATTCAATGTTCGCCCTGCTGATCGTTTTTCCAGTAGTGCTGTGGGCAACTGTCCTTCTGGCGCTGATTCAACAAGCCGGGGGCGTTTCGACGGGCAACCTCCCAGCTGCAGACCCACTGCTACAATTCGTCGAACTGGCGATAGCACCCGTTCGCGAAGAAATCGGGTTCAGGGTAATACCAATTGGAATCGCTGTGCTTGCTGTTCTGTTTCTTCAGGGAAAGTTCAGGGACGGACTCCTCTCCCTATGGCATCCGGCGCGCTATCTGAAGAAGAACGACTCGCCCGCCAGATACAAGCGCCATGTGTATTTGGTCTACGCCATGATTGCTATCAGCGCGGTGTCCTTTGGATTGGCACATGTGCTTCTCGGGGCGGGATGGGGGCCCGGTAAGATACTCGACGCTGCCGTCGCCGGTGTTGCGCTCGGCGGTCTGTACTACCTGTACGGTCTGCCCGCCGCGATATTGCTTCATTGGTCGATAGACTATTTTTTGACAGTTTTCACCTTCAATCCCAATTTGCTCGTCTTTGGAGACATCATAACTTTTTACACTTTATTTCTTGCCGTCTTGGGCTCCATCGTCTTAATCGTGCTCCTAATCAGAAAACTTAGAAGCCTACGAGCGGGAATCTACTCGTCGGGCGACTGGAGGTCAAGCATCAGGTGATTTCAGAGCATGCCAAAGAGAAACCAGATTCCACAAAACGCGGTGAAAAAGAACCACTGGGCGTTTCAGCAAGAAAGGACGAGGATTTTTCAGAATGGTACACTCAAGTCGTGCTAAAGTCAGAGCTTGCAGACTATGCCAGCGGCAAAGGTTTCATCGTCTTGCGGCCCTACGGGTATGAGGTTTGGGATCAGATCAAGAATTATTTTGACACCAAAATCAAAAAAACGGGTCACAAGAACGCGTACTTCCCCTCCCTGATTCCTGAATCGCTCTTGAAAAGGGAAGCAGAACATTTCGCTGGATTCACACCAGAAGTCTTTTGGGTGACACAGTCAGGAACCCAGATTCTCTCGGAGAAATACGCCGTGAGGCCGACATCCGAAACAATAATTCACGATTCAATGTCAAGGTGGATCAGGAGCTGGAGAGATCTGCCATTGCTTCTGAATGTCTGGAACTCGGTACTGAGGGCAGAAATCAAATCAACGAAACCCTTCATCAGGAGCGCCGAGTTTCTCTGGCAGGAAGGGCACACGGCGCACGCGAGCGAAAGCGATGCGGAGAAGGAGGTGATGGATATTCTTCTGATTTACAGGCAGCTCGTGCAAGAGCTTTTGGCTATACCCGTGTTGATCGGGAAAAAGACTGAAAAGGAAAAATTCGTCGGGGCGGTGTATACCACGACGCTCGAGGCAATGATGCCCGACGGAAGGGCCATCCAGATGGGCACTTCGCACAATCTGGGCCAGAATTTTTCAAGACCGTTTGAAATCAGGTTCTTGGGAGAAGATAGCCAACTCCACTTTGTCTGGCAAACCTCCTGGGGCATATCGTGGAGATTGATTGGTGCAGCAGTCATGCAACACGGTGATGACAAGGGACTCATACTCCCCCCCAAAGTGTCTCCGATCCAAGTTGTCTTGATTCCGATAATATTTTCTTCAACAAAGGCCACTGGAGTGTTAGCCAAATGCAGCGAGATTTCAGAAACCCTCCAGGCTTCGGGGCTCCGAGTCTATCTTGATTCACGCGAGAACTATACGCCGGGATGGAAATTCAACGAGTGGGAACTGAAAGGCGTCCCTTTGAGAATTGAAATAGGCCCAAGAGACCTTGCTAACAACACAGCAGTGTTTGTGAGAAGGGATTCTCAGACGAAAGAATCAGTACCTCTTGAAAAAATAGCGAACGCGGCCAGGGAGAAACTGGATGAGATTCAAACCACCCTTTTTTCCAACGCACAAAAGCGATTGCAAAATCAGACTATTGACGCAGAATCCCTGGATCAGCTGAAGCAGGTGATGGAATCAAAGGGCGGGTTCATCAGGGCTCCTTGGTGTGGCTCGCAAGAGTGCGAAATCAAAGTGAAGAACGAATCGGGGGCAGACATCAGATTGCTGCCGTTTGACGAGCCAATTCCGCCGAATTCAAAATGCGTCGTATGCGGCTCCCAAGCAGAACATAACGCTTACTTCGCCCGAGCCTACTAGAGATTACTTGCGGAGGGTCTCCTCTACGGTAGCTACCGTCCTCTGGACTTCTTCCTCTGTCAAGAACGGGTGGTCTGGCAGCTGGAATACGGTCTTGCAGACCTTTTCGCTTATTGGAAAAGATCCTTCATTGAACCCGAAGGTTTGCCGGTAGTAGGGCTGTAGATGAATTGGCGTGGGCCACGCAACGTCTGCCTCTATTCCTTGATCCTTGAGGCGCATCACAAACTTGTCCCGAGACATTCCAGCTTTGCGCTCGTCAAGAGTGAGTGAGAACAGGTACCACGAATGACTGACCGGATCATCCACCCTCTGGAAACCTATTGAATCTATTTTTCCAAGAGCTTCCTTGATTTCTAGAGCATTCGTTCTTCTCTTTGCATTCAACTCATCGAGGACTTTCAGCTGCTCGTTTCCGATTGCAGCATTTATTTCTTGCATTCGGAAATTGAATCCAATTGTTTTGTGGTTATACCTGCTTGATTGACCCTGATTTCTTCGCATCCTGATATCTTCAGCGATTGCATCGTCGTTTGTCGTCACAAATCCGCCTTCGCAGGTATGAAGGTTTTTTGTCGCGTAAGTGCTGAAGCAGGAAATTTCGGATATGTTCCCTATTTTCTTGCCATTGTACCGGGCGCCGATCGCCTCAGCTGCATCTTCAACTACCAGGATGTTGTTCTTGCCTATTGCGCGATGCAAAGAGTCAAGGTCTGCTGGCAATCCGTATACGTCGACCGGCTCGATGGCAACAGTATTTTCGTTTATCTTGTCCTTAACTTCGGCGGGGTCTATGTTAAAGGTCTCTGGATCGATGTCTGCAAAAACGGGAAGACAGTTAGACCACAACGCGGCATTTGCGGTAGCCGCAAAACTGAGCGGAGTCGTAATAACCTCGGGCGTCTTGTTTTCGGGAAGGTGCATAGCTTCCTTGACAGTTGCGATTCCAAGCTGCAGGGCAGCGGTACCTGAATTGACTGCAATAGCATGTTTACAGCCTATGTACTCTGAAAGTTTCGTTTCAAATTCCTTGACCATTTGGCCCTGGACGAGCATCCCTGAACGCAAAATGGAGACTACTTTTCGCTCGATCGCTTCATTGTGAAATGGTTTGGCCAGCTT
>JBOGRL010000464.1:0-3790 GCA_050749505.1 Nitrososphaerales archaeon | reverse complement strand
GATGTAGATCTCCATCGACCCGCCGCAGTTTGCCCCGATTCCGCCCTTTTCTTCCTCTTCGAGCAAGACAGACATCATCCTGGGCTTGGTTTCTTTGATCGCCTGAATCGCCTGCTCGACCACGACCCCTTCAGAGCAGCCTCCGCCCAGGTTTCCATGGAGTATCGTTCCGTCCTGGCCGATCAGAATTTTGAAACCGATTCTTCCGGTCGTTGAGCCTTTCGTATTCACGACGGTCGCGGTAGCAAAGTTCTCCCCCTTTGCGCAGAGGTCTGACATTTTCTGGACGAATTCAGAAGAGCTCATGGTTCATTTAGTCGAAGATCTGATTATTTAGTCTTGTCAGCAACTGACGCTCGAACCGCCTGCAGAGAGCGATTTCAGACCTCAACCAGAAGATAGGTGTCTGCGGATTCTCCTAAATTGCGCGTCTAAACGCAAAACGTGAGGTAGCCTTTGAGCCAGAAAGGAACAGCACGAACCTGAAGTATCGCCAACAGATCTGGACCACGTGGAAAAAGAGCTGCTGGGCGATGCGTTCGATTTGGAGCTCTTCCGAACCTTATTCGGGTCGTGTATGTATGAGTCTAGTCAGGACTGCTGCACGAATCAGGCACATAGCCTGAGAACTGATTCTCGTGTCCAGCGATTTTTTTCACCAGCTAACTAGAGAGCGAGGCAATGGATCTCATAGTTTCCAACCTGAAATCAAAATCGTCGTGGGCCGAGAAATACGGATAAATGCACGGAAGAGAAATTCCAACCTCCCTGAAACTCGAAACATATTGCTTCAGCTCCGAGTTTGAAGGATTGGCAAGGCTTATCTGGAGTAGCGAGGATGGTACTTCAGGATGCCCTGAGAGTGATTCGTGGGCGCTTTTGATGTCTCCGACAATGCCGTCGAGCTCGAACATTTCGCGGTACTGTCCGAGCGTGGCATACCCGGAAAATTCCTCGATCAGAAGCCTGTCAGCCACTTCGTCAGATTTTGAAAAGAATACCTTGAGGTAGCAAGCAAGTTCAGTACCTCCCCTGAAAGATTCTCTGTAATCTTTGACAAGTTTCTCCGCGTATTTGGGCGAACAAAAGTTGAGCAGGATGCCTTCCGATTTCCCCGCAACTTTCCTTGCGATTCCAATCTTGAGCGTGGCTATGAACGTCTTCGGAAATAAAGTGCCTCCTTCTCTCGAATAATTCTTCCTCAGGCTTGAGAGCCTTTCCAGCATCATGTTGATCGCCTCGCGAGGGTTTGATCCGGGGCTGCCCGTTCCGATCCCAAGCACAAACCTGTTCCCCGAAAGCGATTGGAGAGTTTGTATTCGCCTCAAGAGCAGCTTTTCATCATGTTCCAACACTCTGATCACCCCGCTCCCCGCATACACCCCCTTTGACACTGCGAGTATGGCTGCGCAAATGTCAAGGCAGTCTAATCCGAGCGCCGAATCGTTAACGAATATGTTGGCGACGCCCGATTGGTCGATGACTTTGGCAAACTTTACAATATCATTAGGAGAGATAACTTTCGGGCGAAATGCAACACCGGTTTTCTCACTTGGCAATTGCAAAGACCTACCTAGCTTCAAAACGAGTCTGAATTACTTCAATTTTGCTGGTATAGATTCTCTGATCAGGCAGTATGGAGTGTACTTTCCAATTTTTTGCTTTTCTAGTTTTCAACCATTTTGATCTTGTGTTTTGAAGGCGATTTGATCCAGCATTACCAAGTTGGGTTAAGGAGTTGATTCTGGACTGCAATCACGCTCTTTGAGAAACGCCGAAAGAGGTTAGTTCTGTCTTCACTCCGTTGTAACCCTTCAATTAGGAATTTGTCCTACATAGAACAGGCGTTGTATGGATTGCTTCAAAGCTAGCCGAGAAAGGGCCTGGATCGTTCATCAAGATTCTCATGCCCGATATCCGGGAGATCAAAAGGGGAACTGTGGAATATCAACGTACGCAAAGACAGCACCAATACAGGGGATCGATAGTACGCCGTCAAGCAGTAATTGAGGCAAAGTTAAGAGAAAAAGAAAAGTCCTGAAACTTTTTTCTAGCTTTCAATACAAAGTTGTTCAGGATCGCTTTTGGTCAACTCCTCACCCGCGGATAATGCGAGTGAAAAAAGCAGCTCCCACTCGATCTTTGCAGTTGCTACTCATCCCCACTTTCCCTTGCGTCGCGGGTTGCCAGCCACGATTATGTCTGCGGCCATCCACGACCTAAATCTCCGCTGGCATCAGGTCAGCGGAACGGTTGCAAACGTCGAGAAGGAGGAGAGATCGCTCACCATGACTTCACCTTGCGAGATGGTGTAAAGGTAATTCCCTATGATCACGCTCCTGTCTATCTGCAGGTTGCTGGCGGGCGAATCACCATAGTTACTCTGGCCCGGCGGATACTGAGACACTCTTCCGAGGAGGTCGAAGCCGGATGTTGTCACGTTGAAGACGTATGCGCCCTGCCAGACATAATCACCAAACGGTGGTGGGCTGTTTGGATCATTGGTCTGGTTTCCGCTCACAAGCGCCAGCGTCACGGGGATGACCATTATGCTCCTTGTAGGGTCGAAGGTGAACGCCAAGTGGTCAGTCAGAACCGGCGAATCTGTCCCGCGATCCCCAATTAAGTACTTTGAGACCTGCGCCGAGGTTCCATTGCTCGAGACTTGGAAGAGGGAGAGCTTCAGCCCGAGATAATAGGAAAAATTTCCAGTTGAGGAGGGGACTGCATCCTTTCCCACTCCGATCAGGTAGCCACCGGAGAGAGGGTAAAGGTAATCTGAATAGCCGCTGACCTTTAGGGCGCTTTGTATGACCGGATGTGACATGTTTTGGAACGATATTGCAAAGAGAGGATCTACTTGCTCGAATGTGACTACATAACCCATGTCGCCCACGAAGCTGACCGCGTAAAGGTTTTCTCCGGGAGCGATGTTTCGAAGTGCTGATACCTGGCTCATGTTCATGCTGAGTACGTAGACATCGTCGCTTTGAGTGTAGGAGCTTCCGATCTCGGCAGCGCGGCTGGTTGCAACTCTAAAATAATTGTTGTATTCGTCGAGCGAGAACTGGTTTAGAACCGTTCCTGGGACAGAGCCGACTGCCTCAACGGTCACGTTGCCGCTGGAGTACGAGGCGCGGAATATCGTGCTGTTCTGTACGCCATGCTGCTGGAGATTTGTTTGTGATATGATGCCGCCGCTGAACACATCTCCCGGAATATTGTCGGCATAGTACTGCTCGTAGTTGGCATAGACAACGTAGATATTCGATGTGGAAACGTAGATTGTTGAGGACGGACCTGTGAGAACAGAAATGGTGTTCGAGTTGCCCGTGGACATGCTAATGCTGACAACCATAGTGTAATAACTGATCTGCGCCCTGTTGGGTGTATAATAAACTGAGGAGGCTCGGAGTGTTGTCGTGGCGCCATTCTCGGTCATTAGAGGCATTACGCCAGTTGCGTTACCATTGTTGTCGAAGCGATAGGAGGGCTGCTGGATTACAGCGTAGATGTAACCCTCGGCAAGGCGTGCCGCTACGTAATTTCCAGCGGTGCTTACGTTTTCAATGAGTTTTGGCGAGTAAAGATCTGAGGTGTTGTAGAGCAACAGATCAATGTATGTAACGTTTGAATTCCTCTGGTCAATGACGAGTAACCGGTTCTGCGCAATTTCAATTCCGAGCACATCGGAGTTCGGGAAGTTCAGAGTCGAAAGGGTGGAAGTCGAGTTGGGCGGGTAGGCATTTATGATCGCCACAGCGCCGTTTGTCGAGACAAAGAGATGATT
>JBOGRL010000463.1:0-5719 GCA_050749505.1 Nitrososphaerales archaeon | reverse complement strand
TATCAATACCGATTCCTATTGGCTGGCTTCTTCTCATACTTGCAACACCGGTACAGTTCGTCGCGGGGGGTAGGTTCTATCGCGGAACCTATGATGCAATCAGAATGCGCTCCTCAAACATGGATGTTCTCATCGCCATCGGCACTTCTGCTGCATTCTTTTACAGTTTGATCTACGTTCTGTTCCCAAGACAGTTTCCCTTTGGCGGACTGTACTTCGACACCTCAGCTATCATTATCGCTTTGATACTTATTGGAAGGCTACTCGAATTCTCTGTGAGGGGAAGAGCCACTGAAGCAATAAGGAAACTTGTTGAATTGCAGCCTCGAACAGCAACAATTATTCGCAGCGATGGTCGTGAAGAGGAAGTTCCAATAGAGCAGGTTGCCGCCGGAGACGTTTTCTTGGTGCGGCCCGGAGAAAGAATAGCGACGGACGGAGTAGTGATCGATGGGCATTCATCGGTTGATGAGAAGATGGTAACAGGCGAGAGCATTCCCATCGAGAAAATGAAGGACGGCCAGGTTATCGGTGCTACGATCAACGGGCAAGGGGCTCTCAAGGTCAGGGCAACCAAAGTAGGAACAGACACTACACTTTCTAAAATAGTTCAGGTAGTGCAACAAGCTCAAAGTTCGAAGGGTCCGATAGAGAGGCTAGTTGACACGATTTCGAAATATTTTGTTCCGATTGTAGTAGCCGTTGCACTCTTCTCTTTCGGTACATGGACGTTTGTTGCGCATCAACCGATCAGCTTTGGTTTCACAACCGCGGTTGCAGTATTGATCATAGCTTGCCCCTGCGCTCTGGGGCTCGCAACTCCAGCCGCGATCGTGGTAGGGGCAGGGAAGGGCGCTGAAAACGGGATTCTGATCAAAGGTGGAGAGTACCTGGAGAGAACTCAGAAAATTGATACCATAGTTTTCGACAAGACTGGAACTCTCACAAAGGGGGAGCCTTCGATTACTGACATTGTTAACCTGAAGTCTACTTTTAGTGATGGAGAGATACTAACGTTTGCAGCTATTGCTGAAAAACACTCTGAGCATCCACTTGCCTCTGCGATCATCAAGAGAGCCCAGATTGACTTGTCAAACGAAACTATCCCCGACACAGATTCCTTTGAATCACTATCCGGGAGAGGCGTTCATGCGGCATATTCGGGCAGGGACATTGTTTTCGGTAATGCCAGGATTCTTGAATCATTCGGTTTGCAACTAAAACAAGACGAACAGGCGAAACTGGCAGAGTTGCAAGCGCAGGGTAAAACAGTGATGATTCTTGCTATTGATAAGCAGGTCTCCGGACTGATTGCCGCAGCTGACACCCTCAAAGAACACGCACAAGAGGCAATACGGGGCCTGCAGAAGATGAAACTTCAGGTGATGATGCTTACAGGGGATAACAAGCAAACCGCGGCCGCGGTTGCAACGCAAGTGGGCATTGACAAATTCTTTGCCGAAGTTCTTCCAACCGAGAAGAACGAAGTCATAAAGAGATTACAGATCGAGGAACACAGAAAGGTTGCCATGGTGGGCGATGGAATCAACGATGCGCCGGCACTCGCTCAAGCAGATGTGGGAATCGCGATAGGGTCTGGTTCAGATATTGCAATTGAGACGGGAGGACTTATTTTGATGAAGGACGATCTCCGAGATGTTGTAGCCGGGATCCAGCTATCTCGAAGCACGATGAGCAAGATCAAACAGAATCTATTCTGGGCCTTCATTTACAACGTGGGTCTAATTCCGGTTGCGGCAGGCTTGCTGTACATCGTAATTGGAGTACTTTTGAACCCGATTTTTGCAGGGTTGGCGATGGCTCTTTCCTCCGTAACTGTTGTAACTAATTCGCTTACTCTCAAACGATTCAAGCCCAAGTTTTGAACTCTCTTTTATTTATCCAAGTCCCAATAGCTTCTATTGTCGTTAAGGATCACACCCGCGGCCTTTTTTTCTCTCTCTTTTTAAAACAAAATAATCAAGGCGTCAGCAGGCAAATTGAAATCGGATGGAGAGTAGAACAGTACACTCTGCCGTTGAGGATGTAAATATCGTTCAGTCCAGATAAGAGATGAAAAACACTGATTGAGGCATTCTCAATCTGTAAGACCAAGAAGAAAAAAGGAGAATCTAGGAGGATTTTGTTTAGTATTTGTTGCGAATCGTACTCCAGCAACAACACTCTTTCCATGTACAGTTAGGGCAATCCTTCGAGCTTGGACTATGCAAACACTCAGACGACGAGCACTCACAATCTGCACACTTTATTTGAAAAAAGGACATACCCTCATAGTCGATCTTCCGAATATTTATTGAATTATGTCACTTTTTGCAACCGGAAGGTAACAAGAAGAAAATACCACAAGAGGCAAAGAAAACCCTGTTTCATCATCATACTTCTACGGTTGTACTAGAAGCAATAAAAATCAATTGCGTCCCAAGTCACTTTGTATGAAAACTTCTCCCTCGCATTTGTCACGACTCATTGGGAATTTCTTCCGAAAGTCAGATCGAAACCTCTGCTGATGTAGGAATGTGGCGCATGGGCAAGGATCAACAACATCAATTCAAGCCGACGATGTCAAAATCACAAGCGAGGAAGACGCTGAGCGATTTTCAGCGTTACATCGGAATCACCCTAATCGCCTCGGCCTTACTCGGAGCATATCTGCTTGCGACAGACAAATCGCTTTGGTTGCTCGCCGCATCTCATGCATATGGTTTGATTGCTATATGCCTCATAGACATGATTCTGGGAATAGCCAACCTGCGCAACGTGACAAGGATGGTTATTCCCGCTTTTGGATGGGCGATTCTCACATTATTGTTGCAGCTCGCTGACATCGCGACGGCTCCTCAATACAAAATGACCCCCCAATACTTCGCTGGATATCTCTTCAGCCTTTGGGCGTACGACGCTTTGTTGCTTGCCCAAGTCTCAATCATAATCATAGGCCTTTCTGCGAGAACTTATCAAAGAATGTTGAAGAAGAAAAAACAGATAACGTTCTTTGACATGGGATTGAAAAATTCACGTAGGGATTTTTTACAAATCAGCGGGACAATCGGGGCTCTATTTGTTTTAACTGCAGCACTTGGGGTTTGGACCGCCATTTCAACACCTGGATCTTCTAATGGTTCGCAATCTTCTCCCCCTTCCAATGGCGGGGGACCGACTTCGAATCTTCCTTCGGGCGCCGTAGCAAACGCAAATCAATTACAAACAGGGGTACCTTTGTATTTTGATTATCCTTCTTCGGGTTACTCCAACATGCTTTTGAAAAAAGCAGATGGTTCGATCAGCGCATTGAGCATGTTGTGCACGCATGTCTGTTGTCAGTGCGAATATCTAAGTGCTTACAAGGAAATTTTCTGTCCGTGCCATGGATCGGTATTCGATCAGAATGGCGATGTGCTCAGAGGGCCTGCTGCAACAAAGCTTCCCTCGATCCAACTTTCAATTGACGCAAATGGAAATATCTTTCCTATGAAAGTTGTTGGGTCGGGACCATGTGTTTAGGAGTTCTCATGAGAAATAGTTCAATGCTCATCGGATTCGCTTATGTATTGCTGTCCTTCAATCCTTCTCTGTGGCCGTACAACGAGCGCGACGAAAAAGAGTCCCAGTACTACAAAGTCCATGATTGGTGAAAATAACTCATCGTGGAGTTCATCGATTGGTAAAATCTCAATCAATTGCTTTGAAAAGAACGTCAAGAAGGCAACCGCCACAATGAGTAACGAAATCTGTCTTCCTCTTCTGGACCAAGCATACAAACTGACAACGAACAAAATCAGCGAGAATATTCCTGCTGCAGACTCTAATCCGAACTGGAGGGATATTTTTTCATCGAGTCCCCCGATTTGAAACGAAGAAAAAACGAACAAAGTTGAAGAAATCAAAAAATATTGCATTTTCATTTCTCTTCATATTCGGTTTTTCGTTTATCATCGTCATGATTACTATATTTAGTATTTGTCGACGATGATGAAACCTCGGTTAGCACATCTGCAAATCTGTCAGCCCAGTTTTCCCAAATGCTTGGATGATAGCTTTCAAGCAACTTCAGAATCTCTCTAGTATCACCTCTGACTTCATATCTCACAAATTGACCATCACGCCTCATCTGAACAAGTCCCGAGTCTATTAATCGATTCATGTGCCAGTTTATCGTGCCAGCCGAAATTCTCGCGTACTTTGAGAGTTCCTTTTGACTAGTATTGGGTTTCCGAATCAAATAAAGTAACAAATCCCGTTCCGTTTCTTGCGAAAGTACATCCAAGATCTCCTTTTGAGATTCGCCAAAGACAAGGTTTGGATAAAATCTCCTGTAAACTCCTTTTCTGCGCGAAAGAATACTTTTCTCCTTCTCCATAGCGTAGAGATGGTATTGTATTACCCCCATTGAAATGTTCAGGTCCCTTTTGATTTGTCTAAGATGACTTCCTGGATGTTTCTTGATGTATTCAAGAATTTGCACTTTGGTTGTTGTTCTTCGAGCTTCCGTGGCCGAAGTCTCTCCCCCGGCGAGCTAATCAAGAAGAATGTGCCGTGATAACATTTTCTCAATTTTTCCGAAGTTCAGTCCTTATTCTTGAGCGTGGTTAAACGGGACACGGTCAATCTATGTCTTTTCTGGTTTCTTTAGGTGAGTGCCTTCTGATTACTAATACCAATGATAGTATCAAGCCTATCACAATAACGACCTCGATCAACGTGAACGCGTTTGTTAGGGATGAGATGATCTGCGAGCTGTTCCTCCCCGCGAGCACTCCTGTGTAAATCAGCAACCCGTCCCAGATGAATATTCCCAACGCGGAGAATGAAAGAAACTTCCATACCTTCATCTCAGCCACTCCGGCCGGGAAGGCAACCAGTGTACGAATCAGTGGAACAAACCTGGCCAGGAGTACTGTAATGTTGCCATACTTATTGAACCACTTCTCTGAAGTTACCAGATGCTTTTCATTTAACTTCAAGTAACTGCCGTAGCGCAGGATCGCCGGCCTTCCGAGGTAGTAGCCTATGGAATAGTCTATCATCGTTCCAACCAGACTGCCGATGGACGCGACCAGTACCGCGACCCAGAAGTTGATCTGGCCGAGGAAGACGAGATAACCTGCAAGCGGTAGTACTACTTCACTCGGTATCGGTAGCGTCGCGCTTTCCATGACCATGAGCGCGAAGATGCCGTAGTAACCTGATTTGTCTGTCAGGTTGACTGCGAACTGAAATATCTGACCTGACAAGCTCAATCGAAGAAGATACACGTGTCTTGAGAAAAATTATGTCATCGTGCTGATAAAAACATTGGTAGAAGATTTGTCAAAACGCAATCCGAACTCTACAAAGCGATGACCATAAATCGTGTGCGGGGCTCGAATAGTGAATCAATCGTGGGCTCGTAGCGCAGTCTCTTCCGGAAAGCAGAGAAACCGGCGAAGGCGTAACATGGATAGCGCGGCAGTGTGACACTCGCCGATCCTCCTATATGCTGTCATAGAGATAGCTGTAGGTCGTGGGTTCAAATCCCACCGGGCCCGCTCTTTTTCAATCCCAGTATCAAATTTCATGGTGGAGGAAATCACTTGACCGCTGCTTCTCTATTTTTTGATTGTAGCATGATTTCGACAAAGATCTCCAGACCGACTTCAAAGCGATTTACAGATGTTGCTCATGTCCTAGAGTCACCCCTTTGATTAAAAATGCTTCAAGG
>JBOGRL010000462.1:0-3435 GCA_050749505.1 Nitrososphaerales archaeon | reverse complement strand
CGAGGTAGCGTTCATCATCGCCGGGCTGGGAGGTTCAGATGGATCTGGACTGGCTCCGCTTATTGCGAGAGAGGCGAGCGCAAAAGGGGCCGTGGCGGTAGCCATTGTTGTAATGCCGTACGTGTTTGAAAAGCAAAAGCACTTTTATGCAGGGTGTGCCTTGAAGCAGATCAGGAAATATGCTGCTGGCGTAGTCGTGATTGACAATGACGAGCTACTCGAGCAGAACATGCCGATCATAGATTCGTACGCGCTTGTAAATGAGAAAATCGCGCTTGCTTTGAACAAACTGATGGGGGCGACGCAGGAGCACGAGTTCAGCATAGGCTTGAACAAAGTGCTGGACTTTGTAAAGACAAACTCCTACAGCGTGTTATGTTTGGGCGACTGTCCTCAAATATCCGGGTACAGGCAGGCTGTCATGAACGCCGCGAGCCACTTTGACAGGACAGTAGACGCGAGTCAAGCTTCAAAGTCGCTGGTTCATCTTTGCACGAGCAAATCCATAACAATGAACGAACTTGCGAGTTCTATCGGGGGCCTCTCGGGCATCCTCGGATCAGGAAACATGCAGATCGAGTATGGCTTGTCAGCAAATGGAGTCACGACCACAACTGCGATAATCATGGCTACGGGCTTCTCGACGACCAAGTTTGATCTCTATGATCCTGTAGACTCAGCACTCGGGCCCTTCGGCGGAAACTTGGACCAGGATTATGATAACTCGGCTAGATGCGAGACGTTGCTGACAAACTTGGAAATTGAGTGAAGCGGAGCAACCAGTTCCATCCAGGCATAGTTGGAGAGCTTTCGTTCAGCAGTTGATACTGCAAAGAGCAGGGCACGCGCTTATGGCCTTCTTCTCTGAAGTTTGTTGCTGCGCTTTTGTTTGCCAAACATTTTCTCCCACTCTTGAATCGACCTGTCTGGACTTTCAGCTTGAGCGCACTCTTTTTTACCATTGAAAAATCGACGTTCAAAGCGCAAAGTGCTTTCAACCTTCTTTCTGACAAGTCGCCAGAATGATTGAATTTGTAGGAGGGTAGCAGTTGGGTGTTTTTGAGGCGCAAGCTCCGACCCCCAAATTACATTAAAACAATACAAAGAAACGTTCGTAGTAGTACCCATTGGAATAAAAAACTGCTTTCGGCCTGAACAGGACTTCATATCTAGTGCATGACTGATTTGATACCGGTTCTCCAGAGCGTGCTAATTTTGATGCGGCGTACAAAGAATTAATCGGGGAGAGGAAAAGAGACGAGGAAAGAGCTAGAAGGCGATATGGTGTTTGACGCTGGAGTTATGGTCGAACTGGTTTACTCGACCCCCAGTGGCACCGAATTGAGGGAGGCAATCAAGAACGGGACGATTCGAGCGTTTGCCAACGAGGTGGGCCTCTTCAGAGCAGCGGACTTTTTTCACCTTCCAATGACCCCAGCTTCTTATCTCATGGACAAACAATGCCTTTCCTGTCCGAATAAAGGCGAAGACAGTCGCCGATCCGACGAGTGAGGTTTTAGGGCATCTGACCGGCTAATTCGCTCGAGGTGTATTAGGCGTGAACGCAATAATGGGTATGATCCTCTTAGTCTTGCGCTGATAGTCAGCGAACTGCGGGTACAGCGAGGCCTGGCGCGCGTAGAGTTTGTCCCGTTCAGGTCCTCTGATTTCTTCCACATGAACTTCAATTGTGTCGTCTCCGACCTCGATCTGAGCCTCCGGGTGGGCCTTGAGGTTGTGGAACCAGTCGGGGTTCACGTCGGCTCCTCCCCTTGAGGCGAAGACCAAGTAACGATCTCCATCCTTGAGGTACATTACCGGATTGACCCTAGATTTGCCGCTGCGAGCACCTTTGTGGTGAATCAAAAGAAGAGGCGAGCCTTCGAATGTGCCGCCAACCTTACCGTGGTTATTTCTGAACTCGGCGATAACACTTGCATTCCAATCTACGGGATTATTTTCGCTCAATTTTTTTGTTCACTCTAATATTCCTCTCAAAACAGAATAAAAAAGACTGTCGCCTAGGCGCATGCATTTGTAAAAATACTCTATATTCTCTTTTTCGAAACATTTTCGCGCTGGCTGGATGTACGTTTTCTTTATCTCAACAATGTTCTTCGCAAGAGAACGAAGAGCTTCCACGCCAATAACGGTTCCGCGCAGTTCTGCGACGAGTAGCCGGCCCAGGGGCTGACGATAATGTTCCAAGCTCTCCCTGACGTTTTCGCGAGCAAAAGATACTTCGAAGATGACATGCTGACGGGACATCATCGCAACAGCACATTGAAGATACTCTGTCATCAGGTTGGTAATAGCATCTTCGTCTCCGCCAGTCTTACTGAATCTTCTGACAATTAGAACAGAGTTGGACATGAACCGTTACATGAGTAAAGTTACCGAACGTTTCAATGCAAGGGTGATGGTTGCCCGGTTTCTCCGATAATAACTGAAGCAGTCCTTTTCATGATTCTTGTGATGGAATTCGTATCCCAAGTCGACCGAAAAGGAACTAAACGCGATGCTAGATCAACGTGATATTAGCCAATCTTTACATTAAGCTAAGGCTGGCCGCAAGTAAAATTCAAGAAAAAGGCTTTGGTTTCCCTTTCTCAAAAGGAAGTGCAACTGAGAGTCTGAAAAGCTTTCGAAGCTAAGAAGGTCAAAACTCGGCACAATCACAGTTCCTAACTCTAGCTGCTAGGATCATTTTTCAGAATTTCTCAAGAACCCATTATGCAGAAGAGATTGGATGATATGATAGATTATGACTTCGAACCGGCACGCTGGGGACAACGGAAATTTCTTGACGGAATTAGACAGATCGTAGCATTCAGAAATTAAAAGGTGTAGTGCCCTTCCAAAATATTATTGGCTTTCGACGAGTGTCATTCTCATGTTTTCAACAAATGTTGCAACGGATGAAGTGATTGAGCAAACGAGCCTGGCGCCCCGGTCGGAGCAGTCCAAGAACTTCTTCTCTGCGAGGAACTCTACGTAATCTTTGGTTCTCTTGGAGTTTAGGCGAAGATGGAAAGAGATCTCGTATGGAGTCATGGGCCTCTTCTTAAGGAGATCCAGAATCTCGACGTAGATTCGAAACCTCGATCTTCTCCTTTCAGAGTCTAGCCAAACAAAAAGCAAGGGGGGCAACTTTCAATCCTACTTTAGTTCAATTCAAACGAGAAGTAGGCATCTCCGTTACAGACATCAGACCACCTTTCAATCCTACTTTAGTTCAATTCAAACGAAATCTCTATTTCATATCCCACGATTTCACTCGACTTTCAATCCTACTTTAGTTCAATTCAAACAAGACCAAAACAGTTGAAACCCTACCCTACAGTTTAACTTTCAATCCTACTTTAGTTCAATTCAAACGAAGAAGAGACTCAAGCATGAATCCATTCTTTACGACTTTCAATCCTACTTTAGTTC
>JBOGRL010000461.1:0-3227 GCA_050749505.1 Nitrososphaerales archaeon | reverse complement strand
CTTCCATTCCGGATACCTAAAGTTCAATCTAACAATGTACTGGAGAACTGCGCCTGATTTTCATAGCTTATTTTCTGTGCGCTATTCCGACTCTACTATACAGAAATTTATCGTGTCACCAGTTTGGAGTGGATTAGAGCCGAAATATCTGCCAATACTATTGTTTGGCGTCTTATCAGGACCATATAGCCTCGCATAAAAGAGTTCTCCAAGGTAAATGCGATAGCTTTCGAAAGCAATTGACATTGTTCGCAAGCTTATCGACCTTGATATTGCATATTTTTCACTCCAAACTCCTGACACGAAAAATCTCTGTATAATCAGCTGAGGCTTGGAGTTTGATTCCTCACCGGTTATGAGGGGACGCATAGTTCCATTATGCAGTCTTGCGAGAACGACTTGCTCTCGGCGGATATCTGTATTCGCAGTACATATCGGCTCACGATATTAAATCGGAACCCCAATCTGTCAGCAACAGTCAAACGACCAGCCAACATTTTTTGAATCAGAAACAGGAATTAGTATGCAGAGTCCACAACTACTATTAAAAAACATCAAGGACTTAAGTTCGAATTTGACACTTGACGACTCACTCTAGAGCACAATTTCTATCCTCTCCGGTTTCAAAGTACCGAATCGTCTTAACGGTCGCAGCTTTGATTCTCTTTTCTTCTGGTGCCTTTTCACCCAGTAATCCGATGGGTCAGACAAGAGAATCGCACGCGGCAACATCAAGTAACATTGCATTGACTTTGGCTGTGAATCCTTCCGTATTGCCGGCAGACGGAGGAACCTATTCGGCACTCGTTTTGGAATTCAAGGACACGACCTCGGGCGCCCCTTACATGCCGCAATCTGCGATCACGGTGTTGCTCACATCCTCCAGTCCGCAGACGGGAACTGTTCCTGACAATGTAACCTTCCCCGCAGGCACCGTATATATTCCCGTCAACTTTTCGACAACCACTCTGCCGGGAAAGACAATTATCAGCGCGATAGCTCCCGGGTATCCGCCGGCCACTCTAACCGTTACAACTGCAAATGTTGGAGGGATGCCGACGGCTCTTCTGGTATCCTTGAGTCCGGACCAGATTCCGCCCGATGAAAAAATGAACTCGAGCGTTATCGTCGAAGTTGTCGATTCGTCCGGAAATCCGGTCAGCCTTGGATCTCCCCTGATAGTCACGCTATCTTCATCAAATGCGCAGATAGGGTCGGTTCCACAATCGCTCGTAATTGCAGCGGGTCAGAGTTTTGGATCTGCAATATTCACTCCTACGTACGTCGCAGGCCAGACAACAATCACCGCCTCGGCAGGAGATTATGCCACTGGGTCAGCCATCATGACAACGATTGGCCCCGTGGCGCGGAGACTTGTTCTCTCTGCAGCTCCAGCAGTTATACCAGCAATGCCCAATGCCACCGCTACGATATCGGTTCAACTTCAAGACAACAACAGCCAGACACCCGCGCTGGCCCCCTCGGCGGTAAGTGTAGTACTGACCTCAAGCAACACGGGAATAGTAAGCATCCCAAATCCGATCATAACTATACCAGCGGGCGCGTCCTATGCCATTGTAACAGCATATTTTGGAGGATTCTGCCCACCGGCGCCATATAATGTTGCAAACATAACTGCGTCGGCCCAGGGATACGTAAAGGGATCTGTTCTACTGAGCTGTTTGTCTCCTGTCACAGCCTACAACGGCCTCGTCGAGTACTTCGCGCCGAGCACACTTCTTCCAAATAATGCGACCTATCCTAAAGTGTTGGTCGTCCAGCTTGTAAATGCTGATAATGGAAACGTACTCCCAGCAGTAACGCAATCGAGTCTCACGGTGTTCGCGCGGTCTTCGAACAATGCAACGATGCAAGTAGATACTGGCCCACAGGTCATGCAAGCAGGAGAGTCTCAAGTTGAATTCGATGTGTCGTCCACGTTCTTACCCGGACTGGTATCAGTCACGGCACAGAGTCCCGGACTTTCTGCTTATACCGCCAGTTTGCTCTCATTCGGCGGGGCACCAAACTCGCTGAAATTGCAGTTTGCTCCGAAGACAATCCTGTCTGACGGCGGTACTTACGATTCCATAGTCCTAAGTCTAACTGACGGTTCGAGCAATCCCGCGAAGGCAGCCGTCAATACAATCGTCAAACTTACAAGCACTAGCCCCAGCATCGGACAGGTTCAGTCCAGCGTTACCATCCCCGCCGGGCAGACCTACGCCAGGGCAAATTTTGCGACCTTTGGATTTTCTGGGACAACCCTGATCACCGCAACCACGTCCAATTACACTTCAACCAGCTCAACATTGTCCCTCGTCACGAAGGCAGCCACTAATCTTGTGTTGTCCACTTCGCCCGCGGTAGTTTTGGCGAACGGACAAACATACCAAAACTTGGTAATTCAGTTGCAGGACTCTTCTGGTGATCCGGAAAAAACTGACGTAGCAGTAACCGTTCAGCTCGCCATCCAGAATTCTACTGTTGGGACAGTTTCTCCCGAAGTGGTTATTCATCCAGGATACACATTTGCGAAGGTGCCTCTCAATTCTACGCTTGCCACGGGCAGTACAAGCGTAACAGCATTCGCGACAGGGTTCACTTCCGGGCAAACGCTCTTCACGAGCACGTTATTGCAGCTAAAAGCTAATCCGTATGTGTCGGTTCCAAACCTGAAACCGGGCGGAAGCACGAATATTACATTAACAGTCGCTTCCGACAATTTTCCAGTCAGCGGCGCCGTTGTGAACTGGACTGTTAACTCGGGCAGACTTGTGAATATGGCGAATTCTACAAATGCGACTGGGTTTGCGAGCGCGCTGTTTTCTGCCACCACGGTTCCCAGAGCGTACCTCATTTTCATGAGCATCTCAAAACCTGGTTATGCAACAATTAGCTCAGAGACCTCGGTCAGGGTAATCGGTCCCAACTCTACGAATACACACCCCAATTCAGCCGCGAGCATAATAAGCGAAAAGATCTTGTTTATTCCACTGTGGGCGCTCATCGTAATAGCCGCTGCAGTCCCCTCAGCCGGTTTTCTTTACATTAAGAGGAGATCAAGTCAGGGAGAAGATTATGGAGTCGACGAGGACGAGTAAATTCATGGATGACCGCCTCAGTTTTAGAAAGCCCGTCGATTCATGATCTTTCAATCTCGTGCGCATTCCTGTCCTATAAGCAGAAATGTAATAATGGTTGCCTGGATACAATTGCTTCGTAGT
>JBOGRL010000460.1:0-2535 GCA_050749505.1 Nitrososphaerales archaeon | reverse complement strand
TCCAAGTTTCCGATTGATGGGTTGATCTCAAGACTCCACCTGATTGTGGATTCCATGCGCGACCTCTCGGTCAAGGCGTTGATCGAGGAGAAATCCGATTACGCAAAGCAGGTAATCGATATGGATGTCGAGGCAGACAAGGTGTATTTTCTTGCGACGAGGCAACTTCTTCAGGCGGTCGAGGACAAGGGACTGGCAGAAAAAGTAGGCCTCGAAGACCCAAGGAATATCATTGGCGACAGGCTGGTCATCAAGGCGCTCGAAGAGGTCGGCGATTACGCGCAGGTGATAGCAAAGAGCGTCACCAAGATAATTGAACTCAGGTACTTCAATTCTGAGGTCAACGCAGATGTTTCGGAGCTGAACGAGATGGCCAGGAAGATCGGCGCTCTCGCCATGAGGTCGCTGTTCCGCCATGACGTCCAGTCGGCGCACGAAGCGATCATAGAATACGGTCGCCTCTTGGATGCCGAAGAGAGAATGGACACGCAGCTTGACAAGCGTTTGATCCCGGCGATGGCTGTTGCTACCCGGCTCAAGTCGGTCACCGGAAGTATAAAGCAGATTGGGAGATACTACACTATCGCTTCGGAAGCAATGATCAACAGGTCGGTCGAGAACTCGACGGAAATAGCTGAAGTAATTTCGGAGGAATGAGTAGTTGGTTTAGCGCTGCACCCATATTCAGCATGCCTCACTCGTCCTATCCGCTTACAATGCGGAGTTTGGAAGCGTCGCCGTCTGCGCGTCGTACAGCGCGCAGGCAACGCAGTACGTCAACAACGCCCTCAGCTGGCATCAGCGGTTTGCCTCCACGGCCGGCATACCGCACCCATTCTGAGCATGGATTGATGTTTTCCATGACCCTATCAAAAACCTCATAACCTTCTTTTAGCGCATTCCACTTCGCCAGAAAAGAGGAATAAGACTGTTGAACCTGAGAAGGATTCTCGTCGCGATCGACGGCTCCGAGTACTCTGGTTACGCTCTAAACGTTGCTATGAAAATCGCCGAAAGATACACCTCTAGGATAGAGCTTCTGCATGTTCGGTCCCCGAGATCGGGAATACCGGTAGTTCCAGCGCCCTCAATTGATCCGGTCATGGGCGCCGCCCCCTCGATGATACTCCCGGCAACTTTTCCGGCAGACCGAGCAAAAACCGAAACAAAGGAAAAATCTGACGATCTGCTCACAGATCGTCTTAAGATAATACTCGGAAGAGGGCTGGAGTCGAGTGCACAAACATCCCAGGCAGCCGACGTGGGTAATGAAATACTAAAATTTGCCAAGTCCGGAGACTATGACCTGATGGTCGTAGGAAGCAGGGGACTGGGCGGACTGAAGAATCTTCTGCTCGGAAGTGTTTCAAGCAAAGTGGCAAAGGAAGCTAAACGCTCCGTCCTCGTGGTAAAGACAAGGATTGAGAACGTTGTTCCAAAAATCATGCTGGGATACGATGGTTCTGAAGAGAGCAAAAAAGCTCTGGAGTTTGCAGAAGACCTTGGCAAGAAACTCTACAACAACGCCCGGGTCGACGTGGTGAGTGTTTTCAACGTCCCGGTGTCTCCCGAAGCGTACCTCGGTACGGAAGTTGACAGGTGGGAGAAGGAGATGAGGCAGCAGCTAGAGTCCGCGGTTGCAAGACTCAGGTCGGACGGGCTGACTTCCGATGGCAAGGTCCTGGACCACACGAACGTCTCTGGAGCTCTTGCAGAAGCCGCGGAAAAGGGCTCTTATGACCTGATAGTTGTGGGTAGCAGAGGTCTCGGCAGGCTAAAATCGCTGTTTCTGGGCAGCGTTGCGAACGGGATAGCGAACTCTGCAAAGACGAATATTTTGATTGTTCGGTAGGAAATGCACTTCCGTTTCGGATCCTCATGATTGTTTCGCTTTTTTTCTGTCCACATACCGCCAGAGTGATGGAATTTCAATTAGCGCGCGCGAAAGCCAAAAATGGAAAGAGGTCAAATTTGGCTAGACGAGTTTTTGGGCTGCGCTACGTCATATCTTCTCAGCATAAATCTGTGGCTTACAAGCGATTTTCGAGACGCGCTCTTATTCATGGCATCACGGAGACAAAAACGGCGGCTACGAATCATGTAATTCACGTACTGTAGGGCTGTATGACAACTCCAGCCTGTATCGAAGCTTTATTTCTGGAAAGCGTCAACCATTAAGAAAAAGGCACATTCTTTGAATGTTGCTCGACTAATTTCTCGAACATTCGGCATCCGGCTACAACGTATCGGAGGCCGGTATGTACAAAAATCCAATCGTGGGCTCCATTCGGCTTAAACACTCTGAATAAATTTAGCTCTTTCAAGCGCTTTTCAAGTGGAAATGAGATTTTTGAACAGGCTAGCTCTGTCCACACTCCTCTCTGCTTTGGGATTAATTTTCTTAACGAGCGGCACAATTGTCACCAGCTCAAGCTCGTTCAATAGCCAAATCACCCAACCATGGGTAAATCAGGAATTGGTCAGCTGGAAGCCTCAAACCACTTATCCAATGGGTTTTGGTGCAGTGCTATCTAC
>JBOGRL010000459.1:0-2731 GCA_050749505.1 Nitrososphaerales archaeon | reverse complement strand
CTTCCACAACAAGCACCTCTAGCAACATTGGAACAATAGAACTCATCGCAGGCATAGTCATCGTCATAATCATCATTGGCGGCGTGGCAGCCTACATGATGAGACGTAGACCAGCAGCTTAGCAACTAAATTCCGAAATGGGAGGGTTCCTCCCTACTCTCCGGATGTCACAACAACGGAATCAGCAAAGCACAGTAGCGAGACCATCAACTGCACGAGTTCTCGTTGACCGCAAAGTACTAATGCCTTGGCTGGTGCCAAGCACTGAAAGTAGATAGTTTTCATCACCGACTTTTTTCATCTTTTCACTTTTGTGATGAAATCATGAGAACAATTAGGACATTTGTCAAGCATATTAGAACTTTGAGAGAGAAGCCGCAATGCGACTGTTGCTATTGTCCAAATCGAGGGTCGACTCTGCGGAGGCAGAAACGTTCAAAACAAGAGGATCATGGAATTCTTAGCGAAACTGGCGCATGGTCCCAAGCCGATCGTTAGAGGAAATTAAGGCGTCTATCCATTCTAAAAAACACGAAAATTGCACTACGACAAGCTTGCTCGGATCTGAAGCATACGAAATCATAAGCGATCTTGGAATACAGATTGCTCCATATCAGATAGCTCAATCAGTGGAAGAAGCCGCGAAATCATGCGATAGTCTTGGCTATCCTGTAGTCTTGAAAATAGTTTCTCCAGACATCATTCACAAGAGCGAGGTGGGCGCCGTAATCACTGGGGTGAAAACACAAGAAGAAATGAGAACCGCCTATGCTCAATTGGTTGAGAGTTTTAGCAAGCTTGCACCCGATGCCAAGGTCTCTGGAGTAATGGTTCAATCTCAGGTGAAGGGAGTGGAGATCATTGTAGGGGCGAAGAGAGACAAGACATTTGGCCCGATTGTGATGATCGGTCTAGGTGGGATCTGGGTCGAACTCCTGCATGACGTTGCTATTGGTTTATGTCCGATCACCAGTTCGAAAGCACTTGATATGATTCGTGGAATCCGTGGTTTCAAACTCTTGGACGGATTCAGGGGCGCCGAGAGGGCAGATCTTGAGCCGATCATCGAAGCCATGCTGGCGATGTCTTCAGTGATGGAGAGCATCCCTGAGATATCTGAAATTGAGATCAATCCACTCATTGTTGGTTCGGGCGGAAAGAAATCTTACGCGGCAGATGCGAGAGTAACACTACAAGGAGCAAAAGCAACAAACTTGCATGCAGAAGTACGCGAACCAAAACTTTCTGGAGAGTCTTTTCGCCACCTTTTTGAAGCAGAATCCATCGCCGTTGTGGGAGGCTCGACCGATTATTCAAAAGTCGGCGGAAGAATAGTTTCGCGGATCAAAAACCACGGGTATGAAGGAAAGCTCGTGGTCGTCAACCCGAAAGAAGCCGCAGCATCCTCATCCGGCTCCATTCCTGCGTTCCCCTCGATAGCCAGCGTCCCGTTTGAAATTGATGCCGCGCTGATCGTCATTCCGGCGGAGAACTCGGTCGACGTGGTGCGGGAATGTGCCAGAAAGGGAGTAAAGTTTGTGGCGGTTTACGCATCAGGATTTGGGGAGAAGGATGCCACAGGCGAGGAACGACAGAACCGTTTGGCAAATGCAATAGAAGGTTCGACGATTGGCAATATGCGGCTCGTAGGCCCCAACATTTTGGGCTTGATTTGCCCATCAACTAAATTGTACGCAGAGTTCACATCATATCAGGGGGAGATGAAACCCGGCAACGTGGGTTTTGTTACGCAAAGCGGCGGGATCGGTTCTAGCTTGGTAACCGAGTCAGTTGATCGAGGGCTGGATATCAGCGCGCTGATATCCACAGGGAACGAGGCTGATCTGGACGTCGCAGATGCAATAGACTACTATGTGAAGGATCCTGAGACCAAAGTTATCGTCTGCTATATTGAGAATATCAGCGACGGCCAAAAACTCAAGCTTGCGGCGACCGAAGCTTTTCGGGCAGGCAAGCCAATCATAGTTTTCAAGTCGGGCACCTCGGATTTCGGTCAGAGCCTCGCAAAATCGCACACGGGCGCGATCGCTGTGGATGACAGAATCTTTGATGCCTTTGCAAGAGAGTACGGAATAACACGGGTCGACTCTCTGTACGACACCATTGAATTTGCAAAGGGCTTTGCGATGCAACCGTTACCCAATAGCAATAGACTCGGGATAGTGTCCGGCTCGGGAGGAGCAAACGTCATCATGACGGATGTGCTTTCCAACAAGAACGTGGCTATCCCCGAATTTTCGGGGGAAATGCAGAATAAACTCCACTCCCTCTTTCCCGATACCGTCGTCAGGAACCCTGTGGACTATTCTGCGGCCGTGGTGAGCGCGCCGAAATTGATCGGGGAAGTTGTCGATGCCATCCTGAAAGACGGAAGGGTCGACGCGTTGATAATCGTGGTAACTACTTTCGCTGAAATGCAAGGCAAAATAATATCTGAAGATATAGTGAGGTGCAAGAAATACGGCAAGCCCATTCTCGTTGTTTGGCCTTTCCCCCGCTCGGCAGTTGGGCGGCATATCGAGTACCTCCAGAAAGAGAATTCTGTGCCCGTGTACCTGTCTGTCGAAGACGCAGCGAAAAGTATTGCAGCGATGATGCATTACTCGAATTTTCTATCTTCACCGCCCAAGAAATAATCTTGCCTAGTAGGAAGCTAATATTTGCAAACATTTGAGGAGAGCATCGAGTCCAGAAACGCGAGATCCCAGTC
>JBOGRL010000458.1:0-6622 GCA_050749505.1 Nitrososphaerales archaeon | reverse complement strand
GCGCTTGTGAAAGCCCATGAATCGCCAGCGCCTTGATTGTGACCAAAAAATTTGATGGAAGCTTTGCCTCCTTGCCCTTTTCAGATTCAGCGTAGCTGACAATTCTTCCAGCGTCATCCAGGATCGCGCATCTCAGAATGTCAGGACTGAGCCCGAGTATTTCAACCGCTTCCATTTTTCGAAGGCAGAGCACAACACTGCAAAAACCAGTATTAAGCCTTGACTTGTCGCGAGAGAGGTTTTTTGCAGGAAGGCTCGGAGAATTCTATCTGAAAGAAATTCTTCCTAATCGCGATTTGAGAAACCAATTTATGCGTTCCAGTGTAATGATCATGGCGCGGAAACATAATCTTGGTCATCTATCCTCTGTTTGCTTTGATCCTTGCGGTCATTCTGGGCTACAAGGTTTCCGAGTGGGGATACAAACGCCTCCTGAAATTTTTCAAGGAGTACGTTTAGTAGACGTGAATATCCTTTCGAATTTGGTCGATGGAGCTTTTTCATTTCCCGGGTCGTAAATCCGAACAAACGCTCCCGCCTTTACCGACTCTCCGACTACTACGCTCCCGGAGGAACTGCCGAGATCCATGAACAAGACTTGCTTTTCATCTTGAAAAGCAATTGCCGCATGCACCCGCGAAAGTATGGTGCTTATTCGCGCGTTGTAAGTTTCTATTTCAACGCCACCGTGCGATGACGATCCCCATGCGACCAAGTTTGAGTCTTGCGGCTGCCTCCTTCCCAGGACGTACACTACGCCCGGCTTCAAGTAAAGACTCCCTAAACTGCCCTTGAGGGTCTTTGTGTAATCATTGTAAATGACCGTGCAGTTTTTTGCGAGTATCAGGGCAGCCGGCTCGATAGTTTCCGCGAGGTTCAAGGGCTCGCTGAATGTGATCTTGTCTCTGCCGTACTCCTGGACATAGGTCTCTTAGGCTTCCTGAAAATCTGGATTTGCAGCGCGAATCTTATCTATCGAATCAAGTACCAGCGATTTCAACTCTGCCCGAACAGTGGATAATTGCAATTTGGGGATTCGTGGTTTGGGGGCGCATTTCTCTATTATCTGTTTCGATTTTCCCGAGTACAGTTCGTCGCCTAAACCTCTCGAAAGGGGAAAATCTTTACAATCACAAAAAAATGATTCTCTGAATGCTTATAACTTGAGTGCAAACAAGACAACTTTTGAGTGTCTCAAATTTCTCTACTCACTCACCCTGGTATCGCATTGGCAGCTCAACAATTTGCAGATGAGAAGAAGAAAAAGCATTACTCACTGCAATGCTTTGCATGCAAGCAAAATTACAATATCGATGATTATGGGAAATTTTACCATTGCACCAAGTGCGGCAACCTGCTCGAGATAAAACGACTGTCGAATTATTTTTCCCACTCAAACGGGTCGAGGCGAAGAAAGGGCATCTGGAAGTACGTCGACCTGATCCCGCTCTGGGATGAGAAAAACATTGTATCACTAGACGAGGGTGGAACAAATCTGGTCGAGTGCCCTAATTTAGCTCGCGTTCTGGGAGTCAGATCACTCCATGTCAAGTTTGAGGGCCTAAACCCGACGGGATCTTTCAAAGATAGAGGGATGACTGTCGGCGTCTCAAAAGCAGTCGAGCTGGGATACAAGAGCGCGATGTGTGCCTCGACTGGAAATACTTCTGCTTCGCTTGCGGCGTACAGCGCGAGGGCAGGAATCCGCTGCATAGTACTCATCCCAAAGGGAAAGATCGCAATGGGAAAAATCGCTCAAGCTATCGCCTACGGCGCTGAAATATATCAGGTTGACGGGAACTTTGACGACTCGCTCAGGGTGGCGAGCGAGATTTGCGAGAAAGACAGAAAGATCCTGCTTTTGAACTCCCTGAACCCGTTCCGCATAGAGGGGCAAAAGACGGTCTCGTTTGAAATGGTTGAGCAACTCGGGGGAAGAGTCCCCGATTATGTGATCTTACCCGTGGGAAACGGTGGAAACATTTCAGCTGCGTGGAAGGGGTTCTTGGAAATGTCTGAGGACGGACTGGAGGAAATTATTGGATGCCGGATCGAAAAGATGCTGCCGAAGATTATCGGCGTTCAAGCTGAAGGCGCAGCCCCGATTGCCAGGGCGTTTAAGGCTGGGAGGAGAGATTCGATAGACCCGGTTTTAGACCCGCACACGGAAGCGTCCGCGATAAACATCGGCTCTCCCGTGAGCTGGATGAAGGCGCTCGCGGCGATCTATGATTCAGGCGGAAGCGCAGATTATGTCTCAGACGAGGAAATATTCACAGCGCAAAAGCTGCTTGCTTCAATGGAAGGGCTTTTTGTCGAGCCGGCTTCAGCTGCGCCGATCGCATACCTGGCAAAGCTCGCGCGATCACTTGGAAGCTCTGAGTATCAAAAGATGAAGGGCTCTACAATCGTATGCATCTGCACCGGAAACGGACTCAAAGATCCAAATGCGATGCTCAAGGGAGTAACTCCGGACCAGCTAAAAACGATATCCGCTGACGCAAAATCTCTGGAAGAAATCCTCGCCTAGAGCTCTTTTTTAAGGAATTATTGAGAGCCAGAACGATTTGTGTTTCTTGTTGTTATTCTATGGATTGGTCAGTTATTCTTTTTTTTGACTGCGCGGATCGTACGCCTTGATACAAGGTGCTGCTAGAATAGACACAGTTTACATTTTGTACCAGAAAAACAACTCAATATTTAGTCCACAACTCAATACTCTTGAGACGCCGTCGAGAGCGCAAAAAAACCCTGATTGAACGCGTAACATTTTTTTGCTTTATCCACCCAGTGTTCTCGCCCCCTGATTTGTGGGGAGAGAAATTTTATGTGCAAGCAAGAGTAACCGGTGCCGCATCACACGTAGGAAAAAATATCCATCATCATCACTGCCGTCGACACCTGATCCGAAAAGGGAATTAAGAAATGGCCTTTGGCAGCCAGACTTCGGCAACGGCGCCGCTCTGGCAGTCTTTACGATTTGTTATTCTGACGTTTCCCTTGTACCTTTCAACTGCCAAGGCATGGACGATTGACAAGCCGAGACCGGAACCTTTTGCGCCTTCCGAGTAACGAGTAAAGAGATGCTGGTCGTCCTGAATACCCGTTCCGTGATCGGAGATCGTGAGCTTCCAGTATCTTCCTTCCCTCTTTCCGGTTACCGATTCCGAATTTTTATTGCCCCCTCCTCCTTCATTTTCGTTGATATTCCACTCTCGGCCAGCTTCAGTCAAAGCAATTTCGATCCTCACAAGTTCGCCCTTGGTATACTTGACAGAATTCGCAAGAAGGTTTGTGAAAATTTCATCCAAAAGATCGTCCGCAAAAACGCATGCTTGGAGGCTTTCTTGCCTCTCCTCATCCATTCGTCCTTCTTCTGCTCCCGCTCCTCCTCCACGCTGATTTTTTTCATGCAGCCCTGATCTGATTATCTCAAAGGATTTCTGGGAGAAATTCTGCTTAACTAATGACAAAGCCCTGCCTATGGAATCAGCCAGGTTTACCGGATACAGAGTTGGATTCGTCTGGGATATTATCTTGCCAAGTCTCTTTGCTCTTTCAACAAGAGCTGTTGAACCTTCTATTGATTTCAGTAATGAATCAGTCAGATCCTTGATACCTTCATTGTCCTTGAGTTCCTCTCTCAAGAGTTCCGCACTGAGTTTGGCGATCTGGTTATAGTTTCTAATGTCATGAGTTAGTATATCCTGCAAAAGCAGGGCCTGTCTTCTACTCCTACTTTCCTTTTCCCGTATCTCCCATTCCTGCCACGCTGCCTCAAAGATTGATTGGAGGGCAAATATGGTCTCCTTGTTTCTCAGCAACAATCCTGACTGCATGCTTGTCTCCGCGTCTGCTGATTTCGAGCCTACTTGAGAAGTAATTTGCTGCTGTTGTTTTTCTTCCTCTTCTCCTTTGTCTGACTTTAGCTCCCCGGCAGCAATTATGAAAGCTTGAGATCCGTCGAAGATGCCAAATGACACGTTAGTTGAACTTGTCATCTTCCTCCAGCTTATTCCTTCCATGCTGTGATGTAATGTCTTGTTCTCATTTGCATCAGAGGAAATCAGCATGCGCACTTTTAGCCTGCCATTTTCGTCATCATCCTCAATGCCCCCATGTTTGCTCTCGGCCACACGTTGCCCAATGACTTCTATGCCGTCTCGTAGCATTACCTCTGAGGAAACGATGAGAAAGATTTCCTTCTTCGATTGCTTTGCCAATTCGAAAAAGACTTTTCTTGCTTCGTTTGGATCGCTTATGATTTTAGTTTCCTCAAACCCCCTGCCTTCCTCAAGCTCCTTGAGCCTTGACTCTGCCGAGATTCCAATTTCCCAGAGAAGCTGAAAGGCGTTTGAAACCTGCGAAATTACATCTAGGTCAATAGATGATACTGAAAGCTCGTTTGAGAATGGAGATGCGGGCCGTCGTCTTCGCTCTTCTTCTTCTTCTCCTCTACTTCGGATCACCTCAACATACTCGTTTCCCGTAACCACGAAATTCCTCTTAACGCCAGCAATGTGCCGAACATCTATCCCCAGTGACGCGGCTTTTGTAATGTGTCCGATGTTTTCGCGGTGAATATTTGTAGCAATTCGAACGCTGAAATTGGGATTTCGCCTCATTGCTTTGCCTATGCTGTCAAGAAGTGTGTCTAATTCGAGGGGTCCTCCGGCTCCATCGGTCATAATATCAATCTCAGGAGAAGAGTATGCTCCGGAAGTAGCAACATTGCCTCCGTTAGTCCTCTCTATCAGAGAGGCAACATAGGCGACTACTCTTCCCCTTGTCTTAATGAAGATGCCTCTGTTACTTTGAGAAGACGCTCGGAGCATAGCTTTTGACAACGACCGGGGTGAAATTTCGCGTCCATTCGTTCTCCCCGCTTCCCTGCTTTTCTTCACGTGAAAGTCTCGCGCCTCTCGCACCCTTCTCATTGTCTTTTTCCCCGATCATTTTTTTGATCGTTTGCTCTGCAGTAGTTTCGCTGGAGGTTCCAGCGACTTGCATCACTAAATAAAGGAGCACAGAGGAATTATCTATCTCGCTCCGTTCCGCCAAAATCCCTATTCCAGATGTGATCCACCAAGACGTGAATGTAACCGGTAAAAACATTCCTCTCACGATTTGGGCAGTCTATTGTCGTCAAATGCCCTTCTAACTTCACCAATTGCATTTACAAAATCCTGGGGATGATTCAGGCGGATAATAATCTTCGGCATGTTGCTATCGGCGAAGCCCATCTGAGAGTAAAGATATCTGAGTATTCTCTTTTCAATCGTGATTGAGCTGAAACCCAGCATATTCTCCAGCGCAAGACAAAGCAACTTTGGGTCATTAAAAATCTGATCCACGGAAATTTCATATTTCTCTCGAAGATAGCTGAGCGTTACACCTCCAAGTTCCTTGCCCAAAAGTAAAAGCCCATATTCCACGGCAGCGAGGTACATTTTTCTGAACTGCTCTTCACCTTGTTGTTCTTCTGCTTCCACGGTGCTGGAAGAAATGGAGTTGTTTTCTTTGCTCCTCAATTTCTGTTCCGTCCCTCGTTTTCCATTTGGACAAAAATCTCTCCGCGAGGCTTATGCCTTCTTTCTGCCTTGTTTCTTTTTGTCAGAGCCGCTTTTGTCGTTGTTACTGACGCTCCGCTTCCTCTTCTCCTCATCCTGCCCCTTCCTCTCGGCTCCTCTTGTCCAGTCGTCAGCCAGAGACCTAGAAAGATCCTCTTTGAACTTTGTGGCCCTCTTTACTCTCGCTATTTCTGCCTGTGACGCGATGCCTTTTTCTGATTGTTCGAATTCCCCTAGAATCTTTCTCGCGTTTCCGGTCAGGATGCCGGAGTAGGGTACGGGCTCTTCCGTGATCACGATTCCGCCACGCCTAATTTCAAAATGCCGAATCGAATTAGTGTGAGCTGACCCCCTCATCTTTTCGATTATTATGAATCTTGAAATTTGACCCTCGGTTTCAGCGCTCTGTAGAAGGATCAAATTGTCTAAAACGGTTGACAGTCCGATTCCAAGCCCGGCAAATCCACCTGATTGGTGATGAGTAGTTATGCAACAAACCGAAGTTGATCCAGCCACCTTTGTCATTCTTGCGAGCTTCTTTGAGAAAAAGTAAAATTCGCTCTGCGAAGAGCAAATCGATTGAAGAGCGACGATCCCGTCAAAGATGACAAGTGATGGCTTGGTCTTACTCAAGAGGCGTTCCAGTTTGACTAGATGCGCATCGGGTGCGAACCGCTCGGGAGAAATCGACTCAAAGATGAGAAGTCCCTTCCTTTCGAGATCTTCAGACTCTGCAAATCCCAAGTTTCGTAGCTCTAGTTCTAGCTGCTCCTTTGCCTCATCGTATGATACGAACAATGCTTTCTCACCGAGATCTCGTGCGCATTTGCATGCAAACTCCAGAGCGAGAGTGGTTTTGCCCGCGCCCGCACCGCCCGTAATGGCGGTAAAGGACCTCCTGAAGAGACCGCCCCCAATGAGATCGTCCAAGCCAGAAATATTGGTTCGCATCCTTTGATCTGAAAATGCGGCAGGGATATCGGAGGGAAGAGATGGATAGACAATCAGGCCTTCATCGCTTATTTCGTAAGTGCTCCGATTCAGTTCGATGG
>JBOGRL010000457.1:0-9558 GCA_050749505.1 Nitrososphaerales archaeon | reverse complement strand
CTGTTAAACTGCCTGTAACAGTGTCTTCTGTAATGAACTTGGGACTCGCCCGTGAACATGAAAGTCTCGGTGCCTGATTTTATATGATGTACTAGATCTTGGTTCCTAATAGAAATTATAAGAATTGAAGTAACCGAGGTTCTCTTTTTGATCTTAAATTTCGATGTGCCTAGCAAACCTACTCTCTCGTTGATGCGTTTGATAGCTTAGTCTTTAACCAACTAAGTACGTCATCTCCACCAAGTTCTCTCTTCTTCGGATTGGAAGGAATTACAGCAAGAAGTTTATGGTCTTTTCCATAGAGGGCCGGCAGTTTGCTAAAGAGTCCGGTTCGCTTGTTCGTGATCGCCACAATCTCTGAGTAATTTGCATCCCGAAGCATATCACCTCGGTAGAAAATCTTGAACCGCTTGTCGTAGAACTGAATTTGCCAAGAATTAAAGCGTCGCAATAGTACGAAATATTGATAAGCCTCTACGAACAAGTACAGAAGACCTAGAATCGCGAAGCCTTGCCAGACGCCGGCAAGCCATGCAAGGACAACAAAAAGCACGCCCAAAATTATCGAATTTCGAATAAATGGTCTCTTGCTGACTCGTAATATCAGAACTGGCTCTCCATTCGAAGCTGCTGGTTGGAAGCTATCTGTACTCGTCTGTAACCAACCTCTGATCGTTAGAGTCTCTGCCATCCCTGCAATATTAAGAAGGCGCCGGCTGACATGATCCCGCCTCCCAGTGCAGCACCCTCTTGAACCTCTATCCAACTTTCTGGGATGTTTTCTTCTCCTTCTCCAGGGATCAGGTCGGCTCCAGCAACTACAAAAGGCGTTCCCACGAATACTACAACTCCTACTATCACGGCTCCAACGCCGCCAACAATCTCTACCGGTGCCGGCGTAGATTCAATGGCCGACTTTGCATTGTTACCAAAACTGTTCAACACATTGGAGATTCCATTTGATGATGCTGTCATCGTCGTTGTAGTTGTTTCCGTAACCGTTTGTGTTGATGTTGGTACCGTTACGTCATGCGTGTTGGTTGATGATGAAGTAGTTGAGCTTGGGCTTGCTTGACGAAATTCTTGTTTTTCTCTTTTTTGCTCCTCTGGGTCAATTCCTAGCGAGCTTGGCGCCCAGTCGACCTTCAGAGAAGGATGGGATGTGAATCCACCCTTTGAAGATGAGGCATTTGTTATAGGGCCGAGTGGAATAAATAGACTCTCTCCACTTCCGATAGACACAACATCATCGCTCAAATCTTCGGGGATTTCGGATACGTCGTAGACCTCGGCAAACCCGATGTCCGGCATGCGGAAGCTTTGGCCAGCTCCGACGCTAATCCCGAATACCTTGAACAGTATGTCGTTACCGCGCAGAAAGACTAATCTGCGATTTGTAAGGATGAGTGTGCCGGTGTGACTGTGGAAGGAATTGACCTTATGCGCAGACCCCTGCTCTTCCGCTAGAATGATCTCGGGACGTAACCAGGTCAAATTCTCGTGCCTTTCCTTTCTAGCCGCAGGACTCTGAGGAATGGATATCGACTGAAGAGCGATACAGTCAGATTCGACCAAAGCTTACATCATGATATCTTTGAGTGATTCGATCTGGAATAGAACAATCCAATGAAAAAACCTAGTACTACCATCGTCGAAAATACCTCCAGTACTCCGAACAAAGTGTCCATGTGCAAGATTGCCTCAGAGATTGCATCAATTATCGCATTGGCTCCAAGTACAATGATTTCTGCCTTGATTATCGGATTATTGGTAGGAAGTTTCGGATAAAGCCACACGTAGAGAAGCGAATAAGCCACTCCGACTAAAGCGAAAAATAATGCCGATGCGGCGATCCCAAACGTCAAGACAAAAACGACAGTAGCATCAGGGACAATGTCACGAACGAAAAGAACTGAAAAAAATATCCCTGTTAGAACACCGGCGGCGGCACCTGCTTTTGCGCCTCCCCCATAGTTCCCCGGGCCCTTGATGCTCATTTCTTTCGGATCGTCGGAAGTAGATACATTCTTCTTTAAACCCTCATTAGGCAATTGTTTCACTTATCGCATTCACCGTCTGATTAGCGCCGTAATAGTGGTCATGTAAGGGTACATCCTATCCGCAGGCATTGTTATGAAAGGTATTTTCCCACCAAATATCGAATCCATTACTGACTGATGTAAAACTGGTATCGTAAACCTGGGGGGCAGCTCCAGGATCACCTCCAAAAAATGTTACTCCAAGCGAGCTCCCTAGTCCTGCAAATATTCCACAAACATCGCCTAATGTTTCCCCGACTACATAACTAGCGGCGCAATTATCAATCTGGGGAGGAGTGTCTCCTGGGCCAGCTGGTCCATAATATAGCCATGGATAGTCGTATGCTAGCGTGGAGTAATAGTCCGCGCGCTGGAAGGGAGACATGGGCGTTATTGTAACCGTTTGCGATGAAGTTGGTACAGTTACCTCATGCGTGCTGGTAGTTGATGATGATGTTGTGGAAGTAGTAGTGGTTGTAGTTACAGTTGATGACGGCGGCGTAGAGTAAGTCACTGTCATTGGTATGTTTAGAATTGTATCTGTGTAGGTAATTTCTGTGTTAAAGCTAGTGCCCGGCGAAAAAGAAGAGTAGTCTATCTCATCGTACCTGAGGGAAGTATTCACAAAGTGCCCAGTAGGATCTACGTATTTTTCAGGATTGTCTTCCGCGTAGATGTACCTGTTCTGGCTCAACGGATCAGATAAACTGCCTTTGTAGGTATCTTCCGTCAGGAATCTTCCTATCACAACTTCGTAGATTCTGGCCCCGTAGTAGTAGAGACCGTCGGGAGCATCCTGAGGTTTGCCGGTGTACATGAATGTCTCCGAACCGCTCTTTGCATAGTTTAACCCAAAAGGCTCGTAGTTTGATGAAAAGTGATTACTCGCAGTACTCGTTGTGACAAGCCTCGTACTTCCTAGCGCATCGAGTTGATAATAGTATGTGGAAGAACCGAGTATCTTTGCTACGTGCAGTCCGTTTGCGTAAATGTCATCCGTGATAGAGTTCTGTAGCCCTTGGTGCGTCTTTGAGTAGATCATGTTCAACCCTTCATACACGATGTATGTTTTCGCGCTGCCGATGGTCTGGTAATCTGCGTTCTGCCCGCCGTCGTAGCTGTCGTTTTCTACGGTATTCCCATTCAATACGACGCTCGTCAATCTGTTCTCATAGTCATAGTTATACTTGTATGTGCTAGAGCCGTTCACCATCTTTGTCAAGTCGCCGTTTGCGTTGTAAGTGAAATTGATGTTCCCTGCTGAAGAGAGCCTGTTGTACGTGGAGTAACTGTATGATGTAGCAGTGTCACCCTTTGCCATCTTCAGCATGTTACCAGCGGCGTCGTACGAGTAGGTTATACTTCCCCAGGTACCATTCCCCGAAGTGATTTGGTTGAGATAATTGTAGGAATAGTTCTCATTGTTGAGCGTGTGAACGTTCCCTACGCCGTCGTAGGTATAGTTTAGGCTCATCAGTTTTACGGTTCCGTTCATGGAAGTGATGCTGGTTGGTTCGTCCCTCGAATTGTACGAGTAAGTCGTCTTTACTCCATTGCCGTAATCGATTGCGCTTATCTTGTTGTCCAGTGTGTAGGTAAAGTTTGCAAGGTCAGCTCCAGCATTGGACACCCTCTCCATCGGGTCGTATGTATATGTGAGATTGTAACCGCCTGGATAAATCATCGAAAGTATGTTGCTTGCCTCATCATAGGTGTACAGCGTCGTAAAAGTATTCCCCTCTATGATGTTCGTTTCATTAGCCAACCGATCCCTGGCGTCATACTGGAAATAATTTCTCGAGGCAGATCCGTAGATCTGAGTAAGCTTGTTTCCATCTCCATCATAAGTATAATTGACGAAAGTGTGATCAGGATATGTTACATTCAGGAGTCTATTCAAGGAATCAAAAGCATAGTTTATGACGTTGCCCGCCGGATCTTTTGTGCTGATGATGTTTCCCACGCTGTCAAAAGCGTTGGTCTGGTTTGTGCCATCTGGATAGACCGTCGTAACTAGTCTGTCAAGGCCATCGTAACTGTACGTAGTGACCTGATTCTTCGCATCCGTGGTAGAAAGAAGATTCCCTGTAAGATCGTAGGAGTAGTTAGTCTTGTAGTACGTTGAGGAGCTGTTCCACTGCCTGACCCATATGAGGTTGTGGGACCAGTCGTATGCGTATTGGGTTTCGTGCCCGTTCTCATCATGCGTAGTTTCGGTGTTGTTCGAATAGTTGTAAGAGTAGGTGACCGTTGTGCTATCTGGATTTGTGACCTTTGTCAGAAATCCCATAAAGTCGTACGAATACTGGTACTCGTTTCCTGTTGCCGTAGTGTTTGACGCAACAAGGTTCAGGTAGTTGTGGGTGTAGTTCCGCATGGAGTAAACTGCTGATCCGTTGTACGTCACTAAGCTAGATAACCTGTCCAGCCCGTCAAAATGGTCTGTGACATTTTTGCCATTCGGGTCGGTAATTGTGACGTAATTACCAGGGTCGTTGTAAGTGTACATAATATATGCTAATACATTGTTGACTCTGGGGTAGGTGATTGTCTTTACTCTTCCGATTGAATCATATGTGTATGATGTGGTCTGGCCGTTTGGATCAGTCGCTGAAGCCTTGGTTCCTGTGTTGAAATTGTATGTGAATGTCGCAGAGATGTTCTGGCCGCTGACCATAATGCTTGACTGCGTGGGGTACGCGTGATTGTACGTCCCCGAGTACTGGTAGTAAGTCGTTCTGCCCAGTGGATCTGTGAATGTAATCTTGTTTCCATACTGGTCGTATTCGCTGGTCGAAACAAGCCAGCCGCTGTTGTAGTACTGCTTTTGGTGTACCAACTCGCCCGCGGAATTGTAGTTGTAGAATGTCTCGACCTGAGTGCTGCCGTTGACTACGTTCTGGAAGCTTGCCTGTCCGACAAGCAGGTCGTGGATGTTTGAGGAGATAGTGTTGTTGGAATAGAAACCATTGTTGAATCCCGAAACCTCGAAGGACCCGCTCGTGTTCGTATTCGCGTAGGATAACCATGTTTGCTGTCCGGTTTCGCTCTTGGTATAAATCACGTTGCTCCAGTTGTCGTAGCGAGTAGTTGAGTAAACCAGCACTCCATTTGTGGGAGAGAGGATCTTTGACCCATTAACTCTCCCGAGTGCGTCGTAATCGCTCTCGTAGCTTAGGAGGGTTGAATTCGCAGCATTCTTTTCAACCTCGGTGCTCTTTCCCGGTGTGCTGAAGACGTAGTTGATGTAACCTTGCTTACCAAATCCATTGGAAACAGAGCTGTTGCAGTACTGAACTTGTCCATTGGTGATATTGTAAGAATAAGAAGAAGTTCTGCTAAGGTCATTATGTGCTACGTAAATATTCTGCAAAGTGACGTAGTAGGTGTTGACTCCGACTCCAAGGGAGGCGCCAGCATAAGTGTAGTTGGTGTAAGCCCCGGTTGGATAAGCTATAGAGCTGACAAGCCAGCTGTTGTAACCTGTAGTGTAATAGTACTTCGTGACCAGTCCCGCTGGATCAGTGACCGAGATAAGATTGCCGTCTGAATATCCATAGACAAAATTCCCTTCACCTGTACTTACTGTGCTCAGTTGATTATTACCATTGTAAGAGAAGGTGATAGTTCTTCCGGCCGAATCTGTAATGTTTGAAATGTAATTATTTGACGAACCGTAGCCAAACGAGATAGTGTTGTTGCCGGTTGGATCGGTGATTGATACAAGATGCTTCACAGAGTTGAAGTGATAGTCTACTCCTGAAGAAAGATAGAGTTCGTACGAAGAACCGCTGTTATTGACTAGCTTGAAGGGGGTACCTGCATTATTGAGGAATGTATTCCCAGACCACCTATATTGATACACCTGGCCATCAGAAAGATGAACGTAGTTTGATCCCATCCAGGGAAAGTTGAGCTGCCACCCCAGCCCCAAATTAGAAAGGCTGTAATTGTCGTATCCGTAAGGAGCGCTTGAGGTGAATGCGTAGGGTGTGGAGTAAACTCTTGTTAAAGCCAAGCTGAGGCCTCTCCCAGCAAGCGAATAATCTGTCTGTTCAATCCCGAGCAGTCCATTTCCTGGAGAAACATATTCTGATTCACTTGCGAAATAACTTTCAAAAGGAGAAAGTCCTGGCTTGCTCCAAGGTGAAGAAGACGCGCCGGCATTATTAAGAGAGTAAAAGGCTGCGGACGCTATTCCCCAGTAACCGTCTCCGGCCGTCCCAAGCCCAATCGAAGTCGTTGTAGCCGCCATAGTTGAAGATGTGTTGTATTCGCTACCAGAATGATAGCCAGAAACTGATATCCAGCTTGACGGATATGCGGTATACCCAGAAGTGTATGTTGGAGTGCCGCCTGATGTAACAAATGAAGAGATGACGAATGAGGCCGAGTTTGGCTTAAAGCTAGAGACTGAAAGTGTCGTTTCACGTGGACCACCACTGGCTCCGCCGGTGGAGCCGACGTAAGCGACGTTTGAAATGCCCGATACTTCGTAGAGAATCAAAGTTATGTAAAGGTACTGACCCGAGGCAGTTACAGAATCAGAGGCACTAGTCCGTGCCGTGGTATACCAGATGTCGGCTTCTCTACCAACACTAGAACCTTTTGCTTGTTCTGCGATCGACCAAGAATCGCTTCGATTATCCGAAACAGAAATTGAATCTCCCTGTCCAGTGGATTGACAAGTTATTGCAGCTATAAGCAGGTCGCCAGAAGTAACTGAGCCTGAAAATGAAACAGAAACACTAGTGCTCGAACTGCCGCCATAACTGCCCTGAACAATCCAAGGATCTATTGTCGCATTATTTTGTTCAAAGATTACCATTGTGCCGCTGTAGGACACGGCATCGAAAGAAACAGAACCAGACAGAATCTCTGCGCTTCCGTAATCCGTAAAATTCAAAGTCACATAATTTGATGAAATCACCGGAGTCGGTGACATCACGACGCTCTTGTGAAACCCGAGAGTAACAAGTGGACTAGAATCGACAATAGCGGATGAAGTAGCGTTGGGTGCCACGTATGAATATCCTGATACTAACCAGAAAATATCGAAAGGACCAGATATTGCCTGTGTGTAGTGGACAGTTATTTTTGGAGGAAGCCGAGTGAATGAATAGTTTTGGTCCAAATACCCAACCGTCTCAAAAAGTAAATTCTCGAGCGTTGTGTTCACATTGTAGTATAATGGATTAACTGCAACGATACTGGAAACGGGCAAAAGAAATGCGGACGACTGATTTACCGCAAAAGTTGAAAATGAGACTGATTGGTTATCTTTTGTATAGTTGTACTGCATAACCCAAGGAGTTAATTTTGGAAATATGTAATAACCGGCAGTGCTGTTGTAAACGTGATCTGTTGTCGTATTGATTTGCGTAACATCGCTTCGACTGCCATTGGCTATTTGAACAAGACTAGGAGTGTTATTCCATGTGTTCTTGTAAGTGACAGTTCCAGGAGGTAGCGGAGTGCCAGACGATTGTTCCGAAGGCGCGCTGTGATCGATTGTTGATGCTGCTGCAACGCTTGAAAATGCATTTGCAGGGAGATAACTGAATACTGATGGTGAAAGCATACAAACAAAGATGAGCAGGCTGAAAATCTTCTTTGCGTTCATATTCTAATCAAACCAGGTTATCCCATGGCAGATCCGACAACCGATGCCGATAGGACTAGCAACTAATGGTGCTTTCATCTTGGTCAAAGTATCAAGTAGCGCCTGATGTACGGAACCATATAAAGATTCTAGAATTATCCTCTCTGTATATGGAGCAAGGTACGAAAGCGCCGACTTATCCTTCAAAAGGACTAAAGTGAGAAACAAGATTTTTCATTGCGCGCCAAGCTGGCTGGAAAAACGCATTGAGGCATTTCGTTAGCTGCGTATCCAGAAACTAAACGGCATACCCGATCCGCAGATCTTTCAAGACGCAGAGGAGGGAGAGTACGACCCGCTTGATCTGCTCGTTGACTGGAAGCAGTGGATGATGAAAAAGCAGAACAAGAAGAAAGTGGAGATTGGAGGAAAGACTGGCGTTGATCAGGTCTTCGAGTGGAGTCCGAAGGAGGGAACGCAAGAATCTCAATGGCGCTCTCATGTCTCTCCCGATATGCGACAGTTGTAGCACGGTCTACTCACTACGGCGAGGACTGGGGTGGTTGAGAAAAAAATGGTGTAAAAGATACCGCAGTATTGTCATGTCAATATCAAGTATTTCGCGTCAACAATTTACGGTGAGCTTGTCAATGCGGTCATGCCCTGGCCCAGCAGTCTCTAAGATACCGAAGAGCACTTGCGATTCTCAATCCCCTCTTTTTTTGCTAGGTGGTTATTGGAATCTGCGACAGTAGCTTGCTTGCCTGTTTGAAAACAAGCCGGTAAAACAGGTAGCTTAGAGCACCGATGATGACAATGCTCGCTGCGAACCCGGCGACTATATCCGAAAACCCAAAGTTGAGCACCAGCGTAATCAGGAGAGGACTCAAAGACAGCCCGCCTATCAATATCGCCGAAGGCAGCGCGATGAGCCCGGCTGTCTGCGAAACAAAAGAGGCTCTCGGTGATTCAGAGAAGTTTGGAAAGCGTATCCCAAACAGCAGCCCCACAAGCGACATTTCAAACGCCACGCCGACTGATGAAACCAGAAAAAGTGGCGCGACAGCTACATCGGCGCGTGAGATTACGAGCCCGGTTATGATGTAAAACACGATACCAAAGCCAGAGCCAAAGATGATCGGTGGCACAGATTTTCCGATGACAAAATCCTTCGTGCTAACCGGCGCTTGATACAGATTTATGATCGATTTTCCCTCTGCCCCGACGCTTGACATTGAAAAATATAATGTGGTGTAAGCTACTATGAATAGCCCGAGGTAAATGGAGAATGAAAACCCGCCCGAGGTCGAACCGAGGAATGCGATCACTAGGAAAATTCCCGGCAGTGCGAGTAACCTCACCATTTCCTTCCTCCTAACAAGCCCGCGGAGGTCCTTTTTGGTTATCGCAAGCTGCGGCGGGTTGAGTATTCTTGATGCAATACCACGCTTTGGCGCATATACCGAGGAAGAAATCCTGACCGAGGGCTGCATCGGAACCCAGTATCTGGACCTCGCTGCCACCGCACCAAAGAACAAACCCACAGCAAATCCAATCGTCAGGAGCGAAAATAATACGGAAACAAGCAAATTCGCGCTGAAAAGCGCAGTCACCGCGACGGATGCCCACAGCAGAGGGACAAGCCAGGTTGGGCCGAAACTGGGAGTAATCACGCCCAGAAAATGCTCGTAAACTGTCGGATAAAACAATGCCTGAAACATGACGATAACGATGACTCCTGACAGTGCGCGCAACGCAACCGCGGCTCTTCCTCCGCGCTTGTAAAACGAGGTTGAAAACCGGTTGAGTACCGCTCTTGCAATCTCAAGGATGCTAGTAGACGAAATGATTCAAAAGATCGAGATTTTCGCGGCAAGCTCCCACTCCGCAATGGCTCCAAACACGTATGCAAGAGAT
>JBOGRL010000456.1:0-3369 GCA_050749505.1 Nitrososphaerales archaeon | reverse complement strand
ATCTTTCTGCCAGTGCTGTTAATGTCTGCGATAAACTCTGCTTTCCTTTCAGTCCCGTCTTCTAACCATCTAATCTTGAGATGCGGATTTTCAAAAAAATGTTCCTCGCCTTTATCAAGTTCAATTTCATCCAGTGGAATTGAGAGGTTTGCCGGATGCTTGGGAATATCCTTTAGGTCATCTACATCTGCAAATCTGAACCGCTCTACGCTTCCCGGAGAAAGTACCGTCGTCACTCTGAAATCGACCTCCTGGTTTGCCGGGACGAAGATGAGCCGCTTATTTGTTAGGACTAATGTTCCCTGAGATTCCTTCAAAAAGCCCATTTTGTGCACTACGCTTTGTTCCTGTGCGAGAATAATCTCTTGCCTAGAGTCTTGTGACATTGTCAGGCAACCACTTGATCGACCTACGTATATCGATTCTCTTAAAAAAGTAAATCCAAGCACATTATTGCCTCGACGTTTGGATTCTGGAATTTAGTCGAATGTTGCACGCCTACGAGTATGGACTAGGCTACGAGATGAGCCAATCTCGTCATCTGACTAACAAAGGCTTTGTTAGGCTTGTCATCGCTGTACAATAGTCGCATCGTCAGAAGTATGTAGTTCAAGCAACCGGAGGAGGAAATGTTCGGCGCATCTCCGCTATTTTCTCAGAAGACCTGCGTGCTTCTTCAGCAGGCGAGGACGCGTTGTATATCCGTCTGCCTATCACTTCAAAGTCAGCTCCAGCCTTGATCGCATCGCCTAACTCGCCGCCTTGCGGGCCGATTCCCGGGGACATTATCTTGACCTCGGGGCCAACTATCTTTCTGTACAGGCGGGTCCGTTCCGGCCGTGTTGCTGGCGCGACAATGCCAAAAGAACCTACTCTCTTTGCCATCAGAGCGAGATCCTCGCCATGCGGTTGCATGAAGACTTCTGCTCCAATGTGAGACATTTCTGTAACAATGAATGTGTATGCCTCCAAACGGCGTGCCTCGTCAACGCAAGTTTTCATAGTCAGTTCGCCGACAAATCCCTGCAGGGTGATTCCATCCGCGCCACATTCGATTGCTTTCCGCACTATCTGTGATGAAATTTCTGGGATATCTGCGACTTTCAAGTCCGCAATTATTGGCAGATCTACAGCTTGCCTTGTCGCCGGGATCACCACCTTGCATCCCAGTTCCATGATAGAAGGCCACGAGACTTTGATCGCGTCCACGTATGGTGCTACTTGTTTTGCAATCACGGTGGCTCTTTCCAGATCATCGATGTCCAACGCGTGGATGATTCCTGTTCTACTGACAAGATACCTTCGGCCTCCAGCATCGAGCCTCATTCTGGGTCTAGCCGGAGGCCTAGACCAGTTTTATGCATTGTTCTGGCAAAGCCGGGATTCTTCTGCCCTCAAGAACAGGAAACGTCATGAATCATTTGACGCGCGAGCTCGTTGGAGTGCACTCCGGCGCGCCTAATGGCGACAACTTCTGCTCAAAATTTCATTCATGTTATCACCATGCTCCCCGAGGCGCTGTCTTCACAAAAGTGGGATATTCTTCCTTCCAGCCGGCGTGATTCCAGGGGCAGAGAATACATCCTATGTGAATCCATTCATAACAGTCAGCTCGATGTGAAAGCTGGATCCCTCTTCTTGCAATGATTCTGGCTGACAGAATCGTTTCCTGGGTTGCGTCCATGAATCAGTTGAGTAACTCATCCACCGGTGTTTCAACACCGTGTGTCGTGCTCAGAGCTAAGATTCAACACTGGTCGTCGAAGTATCAGTTTCGCCACTGCCGATGTCTTCATCATCTGTATCGTTTTCGATAATTTCAATGTCGGGCGCGGTGTCTTCCATCGGCTGGGTTGGCGCAATCACCTCTTCCACTTCGACTCCCTCTACGAGGATTGCTTCGGGCTCTTCCCTTTTTGTGGGCGTCCCTTTGCTTCTTCTCTTGGTGGTTCGGCTTCTTGATTTTGCCTTTGTACCAGTTCGCCCTCTCGCTGACTTTTGGCTGGTCATTTTGGTCTTGTTCTTGCTGCTACTCTTCATGGCTTTTCTGGGCATGCAAGCAATTTGCAGGTTAGTGTGAAATAATCCATTCTGTTCTAAACCTCTATAGGAAAAGCATTCGGAGTTCGCATCGTATCAGAATTGGACGCAGACAGAAAGGGGGGGTGGCCTGGACATCGTATGGTTTGCTGGCCTTCACCTTTCGTCTTTTATTCCCCTTGCGGCTGGAAATCGTCGGGCTGGCAATCTCAACCGCTGGAAAGGGGGGGGGGAATCAGAGAAGATGGTTAGGACTTGTCTCGCTCTCTTTGCTTCGTCTAAAGGGAGCAGTTGAATAATGGGGGAAAGAAAGAACTGGAGACAGGCTTGAGAATCAGTCTAGCCCGAAAAGAGAATCCCCGTTCAAAAAGCAGTCCCCACTCATGCTCCGATCAACGCCTCCATCTTTTTCTATCAACTTCAAAAACTAATTTTATTCATCGCGCGATGCGGGCTCAATTTCTACGGAGCGCCCGGGGTCAAGTATCTTTGCCGTCGTGGTCTTTGAGTACTTTGGGACTGATTCGATGAACCCCTTCGCAGTTCCGGTGTATTTGAGCAACAAATGGTTTCTCAAGTTTCCCGCCGTGAAAGCGTAATGAGTCGGCACTGCGACGCGCGGCCGTAGTATTCCACAAAGCTTTGCCGCCTCGGTGTCATCCATCACAACCCGACGGTAAAGCAGCGGACGGAGTATCAGACCGTTGACGGGCAGCAACGCAAGATCTATTTTCGGAAACCTCCTGGCAACCTCTTCGAGCTCAGGTATGAGGAGAGTGTCACCGCCAAAGAATGCAGTCTGCCCCCGGCATTCCAGGATGTACGTGTTCTCTGGCACGCCGTGTTTTGCCGGAGACGCAGTCACCTTGACGTTGCCGACCATGGTGGATTCCCACGGCTCAAGCTCTGTCACGTTCTTGAATCCTACATTAACCGCCGGCTGCGCGGTACCCTTCTTCACAACGAATGGAACTTTCTTATTTCGATAACTGGAAAATGCGTTCATATCATAGTGATCATAGTGCGCGTGGCTGACCACGACTCCGGACAGGTCAGGGAGGTCCCCAACGGTCATTCCCAGCGGCTCGCCGTGATAATAACCCGGCTTTTCGGAGAACCAGGGGTCAGTCAGGATTCGATCTCCGCCGCCGAAATCGAGCAGCAGAGAAGAGTGTACAATCCTAGTTGCGGTCAGCATTGCTTGTTCTTCCTCGTTTCTTTGAGACATAATTCCCTTTTTTTCCTCAATCTGTCTGATAATGCCGCTCTTACTTATTGAGGAAGTGTACAAAGTTCTTTAACGTGCACATTGATCGAGGTCTCCTGATC
>JBOGRL010000455.1:0-3798 GCA_050749505.1 Nitrososphaerales archaeon | reverse complement strand
AAGCAAGACCAGTCACCCGTATGACAAGCGACTCCTTCTTGATCCACTACGTAAAGCAGAGTGTCGAAATCGCAATCGGTGTCTATCCTCCTTATTCTTTGAATGTTTCCTGAGGTTTCCCCCTTCTTCCACATCAAGGCCCTCGACCTGCTCCAGTAGTGGGCTACGCCAGTCGTAAAGGACAACGTGAGCGCTTCCTTGTTCGCGTAAGCTAGCATCAATAAGTCCTTTGTTCTTTCGTCTTGCACGACTACAGGCACGAGGCCATCGCCCTTTGCGAAGTCTATCTTACTCACAAACTCTGCTACGTTATCTTCCCCTATTTTGGTTCCTTCTTTTATTTGACTTTGCATCATTTTCTCCTCCTGTTTAGATTCTGACATTTACTCCATTCTTCATCAAGAACTTCTTTACCTGATTGACTTTTAACTCGCCATAGTGAAACACTGACGCTGCGAGCGCAGCATCAGCCGAGTTTTTCCCTTTCAGGACTTCCAAAAAGTGCTCCACACTGCCGCAACCGCCGCTCGCAATAACAGGAACGGAAACCTCCGAGCAAATCTTCCTCGTCAATTCCATGTCGTAGCCCTGTTTGGTACCATCTCGGTCTATTGAAGTTAAGAGTATTTCACCTGCTCCTCTTTTCTCAACCTCTCTTGCCCAAGAAACCGCATCCAGACCCGCATCGTAAGATCCGCCGTATGTGCAAACAGTGAAACCTGATTCTCTCTGATTGTTTCTCTTCGCGTCGATCGCTACAACAACGCACTGCTGCCCGAAAACATCGGCTAGCTCGCTCACCAGGTTCGGATTCTTGACAGCGCTTGTGTTTACGCTGACCTTGTCCGCGCCGTTTGAAAGTACGAACCGCGCATCCTCGACTGTGGATATTCCTCCACCGATCGTAAACGGAATATCGAGTCCGCGCGCGACTCTCCTTGCAAGATTCACTCGCGTCTTTCTGTTCTCCCTTGACGCCGAAATATCCAGAAACGTCACTTCATCAGCCCCATCTTTGGAATATTGCTTTGCGAGATCCACAGGGTCTCCAGCGGAACGGAGGGAGACAAAGTGCGTACCCTTGACGACCTTACCATCCTTTACGTCAAGGCATGGAATGATTCGCTTTGCTAGAGGCATCTTGCAAGACTCTCCTACAGTGCGCTTCTCGCAAGCAAGGAAAGAGGAATCCTGCCTTCGTAAATTGCCTTCCCGATGATCGCCTCGTCCATTCCAATTCCAGAAAGATTGGCTACATCTTCTTCCGAGGTAATGCCTCCACTTGCGATGATCTTTGCTGTCTTGCAAATCTTTCTGATCGCCTCTAGAGTCGCAACGTCAGGCCCGTTCAATAGACCATCGCGCTCGATTGCCGTAAGAAGAAATCGCGTAAACCCTAGGTTTTCATACCTCGGGAGCGCCTCTCCTACGCTCTCCGCTTCCTGCCTCGCCCATCCTGAAGTCCTTACCTTCCCCGACCTGTCATAATCTAGCGCGAGAACCACGCTCCCGCTTCCCATGGTTTCAAGGATCCGAATCGCTTCTTTCAGGTTTGAGTACGCAATTGAACTGATCACGATCCTATTTGCTCCAGCGTTGAATAGACGCTCCGCTTTGTCAAAGTTTCTGATGCCACCTGCCAATTGAATGCGTACTGATCCCCTCGCATTCAGAAGAATGCTTTTGATTAGATCGGCGTTTGTTTCGTTGTCGTTCCTGATAGCAGCGTTCAGGTCAACGACATGGATGAGGGAAGCACCGTTTTCTACGAAATTTCGAATTACGCTCAGAGGATCGTTCGAGTATACTTTTGCCCTCTCCCGGTCTCCCTGCTCGACCCTTACAACACGGCGTTCGAGCAAATCCACAGCCGGTATGATGAGCAAAATGAAAATCAATCACTTCTTCTTTTTCGAATAAGAAATTGCGCTCTTTGCAAAATTCGAAATAAGCTTGAAACCTGCAGTGGAAGATTTTTCTGGGTGAAATTGGGTGCCAAAAATATTTTCGCGTTCAACTAGTGAGGGAAATTTCTGCGTGCCGTACTTGGTCCATGCCCTGACGATCTGTTCATCTTCTGGTTTGGGATAATATGAGTGGACGAAATACGCCCATTCCTCGTCCTTAAGACTCTTGCAAAAGCGAAAATCTTTTGATTTTCTTCGAAGATTCACAATGTTCCATCCCATGTGAGGGATTTTCAAATTAGCCTCGGTTCTAAATCGAACAACGTCTCCTTTGAACAGTGCAAGGCCCCGACCTTGCCCCTCTTCACTTTTTTGAAACATTAGCTGCATTCCCAAGCAAATCCCGAGCAGCGGCATCTTTTTTTCCTGGAGGTCGCGCAGGATATCTTCTCTGTTTTCCTCGAGAATTCTTTGAGCTGAACTGAAGCTTCCCACTCCGGGCAAGACCAATCCGTCGATATTCCGCCCGCTATACGTTGACGAAATCTTGACCTTTAGCTCGGGAGAGACTCTACTCAGCGAGTCGCTGATGCTGAATAGGTTTCCAGATCCGTAATCCAAAATTTGAACTAATGTCGCGCTCATTTTCTACATTGAACCTTTCGAGCTGGGCACGGTAGCTGAATTTAGTCTCCTTGGATCTCTCTCGACAGCCCTCCGAAGCGAGAGTGCGAGAGCCTTGAAACAGGCTTCGACCTTGTGGTGATCGTTGGAGCCGCACTCGACGCCCAGATGCATCGTGCAACCAAAAGAGTCGCACAGAGATCTGAAAAAGTGCTCCAGGTCTTCCCTTGGAAGATCCTCTATCGATGTTCTCCTCAGTTCCAGATCAGACATCGCAAAGTACGTCCTCTTCACCAGATCCAGCGATGCGAAAGCGAGCGCTTCGTCCATCGGAACCATAGCAGATCCAAACCTGACGATTCCGCTACGATCTCCCAGAGCCTTTGACAGACACCTGCCTAGCGCGATTGCGCAATCTTCAATGATGTGATGGCGGAGGTCTCCGGTTGCACGTAGGTCGATGTCAATCAAACTGTGAGTTGATAACGAAGCGAGCATGTGATCTAGGAACTTTGTCCCGGTCGACACCCTGCTCTTTCCCGTCCCGTCAAGATTTACTTCAGCGCGAATCTTGGTCTCTTTGGTTTCCGTCTCTATCTCCGCTATGCGTTGTTTTACTCTGTTTGCCATCTTCACTCTCTAATTCCTGAGAATCTCTGCATTGGATCCCGCGACAGATGCGAGTTCATTCACGCCAGAAACTACGCAATCGACGCGCTCCCCTTCTGACTCAAAGTATCTTGCTTTCTCTTTGGATGAAGCGATTCCCGCAAAATAGACCTTGCAGTCAAGCCCGCGACCATTTGCGTTCTTGACCATCAGCAGGTCCTCTCCTGAATCCCCAACGTACAGTATCGGCTCTTTGGAAGCACAAAGCTTTTTTGCCACGTTTATCATCGGCTTTGGCGAAGGTTTTGCCTCCTCCATGTCGAGGATGTAATCGCCTGTAAATAGACAGAGCTCCGGCTTTGTAAACCACCTCGCGAAAGTATCTCCCAGCGTGAAGATCGTCGGTATCCGAGGCCTCCCCGTGATCACCCCGAGGTTTCCCCCCGATAACAAAGAAAAAGTCTCGAGTGCTTTGTCGCTTACAAGTTTCTTTTCATTAGCTATAAGCCCTGGATTCGACAATTGTTCAGTGACACATTCAAACCCGTACATCTCGCGGAAGACGACTCTGCCATAAACCATTTCGTCGAAAAGAGTGGAGAGAAGGCTTTTGCCCACGGGGTTTGGGTAAGACGTGTCTTTTTGCACTCTCTGGATT
>JBOGRL010000454.1:0-1669 GCA_050749505.1 Nitrososphaerales archaeon | reverse complement strand
TTGCAATCTACCCCGTTGATAAATGAAAGAAAAAATCGCGCCAGCGACAAACACCGTCCTGAAGAAAAGACACCCTTTTGGCAGAGAGGTCACAGCTGGGCATCAAACACCCATGGCGCGGTTCTTTGAGTTGGATTTATCCTCTCCCAAATCGTGCCGTAGAGAGGATGGCGAATCCCCGCCTAGTAGCTCAATAACAACCGATGGAATGCTTTTGGGAGAAGACCCGCAAAGGTAACTGGCTCCGTTTGGAAAAATAAGGGCTTGAAAATGTCCTCGGTTGATACCGGCTTGCTGAGATCGGAAAGCGATCATGCCACTCTGCTGGAATTTATGAAAGGAGCGGAGAAGAGTCTAGACATCGTACTACCTAGCGAGGTTGCCCTATCTCTGCTCGAGAAATGGGAAATATTCGACAATCTCTCGATGATGCGGAGTACCCGAGCTGTCGCTATTCAAATTGTGTGCATTTTCAGTGAGAAGACGCAAAGAACCATAAGAGTATTTTCGCCTTTCATCCAATTCAGGCTTCTTGATCCGAACATGGAAAAAAGTACCCAAGTAACGATGATTCGTGACGGTGTGGAAGTCCTGCTTCTTGACTCGGCGGCGAGTGGGGCTCTGGAGTCTATGGAATCCAGGCCCGTACGACTTCGTAGTGGGCAGGATGAGCAAGGAGGTTCGGGTAAAGAAGAGGGATTAGAGATCTTTGCTCGGAGATTGATTGAAACGTTCAATCTCTCCTCCAGCCCGCTGTTGGTAAAGTCCTGGATTGCGGTCTTCAGGGGGCTGTGGCAGCAGAGAGAGCAATATGACGCGCTTCTCTCCGAAAAAGCATACACAGATTTTCTCTTGGATTTGTTATCTCACGACATTGGAAATTATCATCAGATCATTCTATTGAGTCTCCAGCTTGCTCGCGAGGACATTGCTGCCGAGATCGGTGACCTCAAGAACACTCCTCGGGATAGAAGGGCGGCTGTCCGAGATAACCTTGGCGAGAATAACAAATACGAGCAACTTGCTGATATTCTGGGTAAAGCTGAAGATGCGTTGCGGCAAAGTTCGCAGCTTGTAAATAACATCAAGAAGCTTGGAAAACTCCAAAGACAAAAGGAAGTAAGACTTTGGACAAAGGATTTGATTTCGTCAATAGAAGATGCAAGACAGATATTGAATGACATCCTGGGCGGAACAATGAGAAACCAAACAACCGAACGTAAAAAAAGGCTCGAACTCAGATTGTTTTTCCCTGACGATGATCTTTTTGCATCCACCAAGGGAAGGCCTTCAGTTTTGGGCGATGATCTTCTGCCGGAAATATTTGTAAATCTTTTCTCAAACGCGATCAGATATACAGATTCTGAAACTGTAAAAATCGACTTGTCCATAGAAAAGCGACGTATCAGAATCACCCCCTTCTGGGAGGTCTCTGTCACGGATTATGGGCGGGGAATCCCTGAAGACGTCAAGAGCACGTTATTTCAAAGGTATTCCAGGCACGCCAAGGGAACCGGGCTTGGACTGTCGATAGTCAATGCGATAGTCAAACGCTACGAGGGTAAACTCTGGGTGGAGAATCGAGTTTTCAGAGACTATTCAAAAGGGACGACATTTGGAATGCTTTTGAAATCGTCGGTCACTACTTGATATCCACCCAGCTGAAAGC
>JBOGRL010000453.1:0-4146 GCA_050749505.1 Nitrososphaerales archaeon | reverse complement strand
TTGTAGTCCTTCAACGAAGAAGCAATTCACGTCTCAAAAAAAGTCGATTTAAAAAAGTCCTACAAATCACTGAGCGACCAGGATGGCATTGATTACTCCGTCTTGAGAGGGTCTCGAGGTGACCCTCGCATTCCCTAGTTCCGTGTCGATGAGAGCACCTCTTGTAATTACGCCTCGGCGTTCGTAATCCCTGTTCGCAGGATTTTCCAAAACCTTGGTAACCTTTGTTTTCTGCGTCTTTCCGGATGCATCGTCGTGAACATTAGCTGTATCAGCGAACTTGAGGCTAGTTTTTTCACTTCCGCCCCTCCTCCTCCTGTGATAATTCTCCGTCTCTCCAAGCAAGGTCTCAGCGGCGTAACCATCTTTCTCAAATGCTCTCCTTGACCTGAAGTGTTTCTTTCTCCCGCCAGTCAGTTTTCGCTTGCGCAAGTTTTCGATCGGTTTAACCATTCCATGAATCACCGGGTTTTCTTTTTTGAAAGTAAAATGAAGTCATTTCTTGCTTTGCATATAAACACTTTCCGGAGCGGAGCCCGTCATTGGTGGGGTTTTGGGGATGCAGCAGGCTCCTGCTTATCGACCTGATGAGCTTTCGAAATCAGACCCTGCTTTGCAACCTGCTTTCGTTGCTCATCAGGATTGCGGCTGAGGCCAAAGTAATCGGCGAAAGCTTCCGTCGTGTTGAACACTCTTGTACGGCCTCGCCTTTCAAAACGAAGGAAGCCGATCTCGGCTAATTCCTTCACATGAGAATAAGCTTGAGAGCCTCTCCTCTGCACAAGCTCTGCCGCGCTCACCGGCTGCAGGTAAACAATGTAGGATAACGTCCTAAGTGCCGATGTGGAAAGAAGCGGCTTTGTGGCAAATCGCTTTGCGATAGAGTTGTAGCTGGGTTTCAGCTGAATCGAATACATGGGGCCCTCAATCTCTTTGAGCTCTATTGCCGCAAACGTCGAGTTGATTCTTCTGGCTAGGTCTCGCATCAGTTCCGCGAGCCTTTTTTTTGAGACTATTTTCGCTACTCTTGAGATCTCATCAAGACTGAGAGGTCTGCCCGAAGCATAAAGCGCGACTTCGATTCTAGCCTGCGACTCCTTTGAAAGGGCAACTGGAGCATCGTGCTCCTCGGGAGATTTATCTTCTCCAGCCAAGTTCGTTGCCGCCGCCATCAAAGAACGCGCTGTCTAAACTGTGATGATGGGGACGCCAGAGATCATAATGTCTCCGCCATCGGTTTGTTCCAAATTGACGGTACCCTCCATCGCGAGAAACAGAAAGAAAATGAAAAATTGTGCCTTTTCAAGCGGGTCTTTCCCCAGAACAAATTGGGAAAAAAGGAAGCTGTGTTTTTGACGTATCTCAGCCATCACGGTGATTCGGAATTCATTGACGAGCTCCGCGATCTTGTTAAGAAATTTGTCCGGCTCGAATGTGTAGGCTGGCTCGAGCAGTAGGTTTGTCCTTTCTTGCTGCTTTCTCCGTCCACGAATGATGTCTTCAAGAATCGCTTCGAGTGTTGAAACAAGATCTTCAATAGAAGTAGAGTAGATCTCTTGGCGGAAAGGCATCTCGAGTATGAGGGGGACTTCTCCAGAGATGTCGATCCTTTGCATCCTCGCTTCTTTGATTTTGTCCAGCAAGAATAACGTCTCAACTTTTAGCCGGTAGATCAGCGCCGAAGACAGGGCAGCGGAGCCGCACAACCTGAGATCTAGGAACTCGCTTTTCGTCATAAGTTCTAGGAAAGTTGTGAGTAATCTTTCCAAATCGACTTCCCATGGCTTGCTGATCTTGTTCCCGTCGGGATTCAGGAGAAGGTTGAGTGGGGGTCTTGAAAGTTCCCTTTTTCTTTCAGCGTCGGGGGAAGAAATTTCTTCACTCAGCTTTAACCTCTACCTCCATTCCACTCTTGTACCTGATTACTTTGGAGCTGCCCTGAGTCATGTACACCCCTATGACCGAGGTTGCTTTCGAGACCACGGTGTCTTTGAGGCTGACTATGATGATTTGGGCATAAGCGCAGCGCTCTGCGAGTATCCCTGCAAATTTGCCAGAGTATACGCTGTCCAGGTGCGCGTCCACCTCGTCAAACACATAGAACGGCGAGGGAAACACGGCTTGAATTGCAAGTATGAAAGAAATGGCAGACATTGTCTTTTCGCCCCCGCTTACCGAACTGGAATCTCTCGGAAGCTTTCCTGGGAACTGCGCCATCAGGAACACTCCGCTATCAAAGATAGAATCAGGTTTTTCTATTTCTAGCCAGGCGTTTCCTCCGGTGATTTTCGTAAATATGACCCTCAGTTCCTTGTCGATTTTTTCAAAAGCTTCCATGAACACTTTTCTCTTCTCGGTGTCGATTGTTTCAATGAAGGTTACGATGGCATTTCTTTCCTTTTCAAGCTCGTTCTTTCTGACCGACGAGTACTTGTAATTTTCAAAGATTTCGCGGTAATTTTTGTCCGCGTTAAAATTGACGTTGTTTCGAAGCATATTGAATTCCGCGTTGAGCTCTCGCAATAGCTCGTCTGCTCCGTCGAAGGCCTCTACGGGTTCTGCGTATCCGAAGATTGCAAGCTCGCCCAAGAGATTCCGCTCTGTATCCAAGAATCGGTTAAGGTCGTTGCTGGATGAAAAGTACTCCCTGTCCGCGGCGGAGAGCGTCCTCCTAAGCGTGTCTTCCTCGGCCTTTAGCGACTTTAACCTTAAATCGATAGCATCGAGCATCGGCTGATATTTCGATGCTCGGTCCAGAGTTTCAGCTTCCCTCTCCCTTAAGTTAGCAAGAGCGGCCTCAAACTCCCTCAGCCTGGGTTCGGTATCGACCAGAAACCTTGATTTTTCTGCCAGCGTATTCTCGCTTTCCCTTCGTTGCAGCTTCAGTCGTTCTAGAGTGGGCTTTTGATTATTCTCCAGATCTCCTCTGTGTCTCGTGATTTCCGTGGTGATATCTCTGATCTCCGTTATCGTCTGCTCGAGTTTGGAGTCAAGTTCCATCCTCCGCTTGTTGATTTCAACGGATCTTGCGTCGAATTCGCTCAGGTCAAAGGCTGAAAGAAGCGCGGCTAGTTTTTGAGAGCCCATCTGCAGAGCGTTTGAGCGCACCTCGACTAATCTACGTTCGATCTCTAATTTCTCAATCTCGTCTGTGGTTGATCTTTGCCGTTCATCCAGAGTCTTTGTGTCCTGAGCATACTTTGACACAAACTGCTTTGTCGTTTCGAGCTTCGTTTCGATCTTTGAAGTTTGTAGATCGTGTTCCCTCTCATCAACCTCGTAAGATTTCGTTTTTGCGTGAAGGTTGATAATTGAGCTCTTTCTTTTTTCTATGAGTTTATGGAGCGCGCCCAACGTCTTTCTTATTCCTTCGTAGCTTTGTTGTTGAGCCAAGAGCTCAGCAATTTGCGAATATTTCTTGGAGTAGCCAGTTTCAAAAGCCAACAGGTCCGGCTCGAAAACATCGCCTTGGAGCGTTACCGCCCTAAAACCTCTTCTCGCAAGTACAAACGCATTCTTCGGAGAATCGACAATTACAGAATCTCCAAAGACGAAATTCACGACCCCCCTGAGAGGTTGTTCGCAATAGATTATGTCGCTGACAAAACCCAGCACCCCGGGCAAAACATTGTGTTTTTGTGGCGGCGGAATCTCGCCCACTTCGCTCAGGGGCACGGTAGTGAGCCTCGGTATCTTCAATTTCTTTGCCGCCTGGGAAACCCTCAACAGCGAAGGAACGTCCTTCACCATAACTGCATTGAGCCAGTCTCTCCCGATCGCAGCGATTGCCTGAGAATATGCTTGGTCGTACTTGATCAGAGATCTCAGAGGCCCATAATATCCTGCAAGCGCGCTAGACTGACCGAGGTTGTTTAATCTAGCAATTGCTATCTCCTCGCCCGCGACATTTTCCATCGCAGAAAGCTCAGAGTCATAGCTTCGGACAGCTTCCTGTGCCTTTTCGAGTATCAAGAGCGCAACGTTTAGCTGTTCTTCAACCCTGCGGCCTAGTTTTTCCATGCTTACTCTTGATTGTTTCAAATCATCGAGTTCGTTTCGCTGGTAGGAAAGGAGACTTTCAAGATCAGAGATGTTTCTCTTTGCGGTGGACAAGTTCTCCTCGAAAAACTTGATCTTGTCCTGAAT
>JBOGRL010000452.1:0-1553 GCA_050749505.1 Nitrososphaerales archaeon | reverse complement strand
GCTCAGAGGGTTCCTAATAACGCCTGTTTTCATATGTCGCCCACTGACTAACTTCCGACATTTGGAAACAAAACCAGCTGGTCAAAAAAGTGCTTGAGAATTCAAAACAAAGAATGAGGTGATTTTCTTGCGAATTTATAACACCCTATCGCGAACCAAAGTCGAGGTTTCTGACTCCGGCGAATTCAAGCTATTCGTTTGCGGCCCTACAGTCCAAGACAATGTGCATCTAGGTCATGCGAAGACGTATTTGGCGTTCGATGTCTTAGCGAGATGGCTACTGAAACGTGGAAGCAAGGTCTTTTTTTTGCTCAACATAACAGACGTGGATGACAAGATATTCGACCGGGCGAAAAAGGAAGGTGTTCCGTATATGCAAATTGCAGACAGGTTTTACAATGCTTTCATAGAAGACTTGGATGCGCTGAACATAGTAACGATAAGCAAGTATGCCAGAGTCTCGAATTACGTCGAGGAATCAGTGGACCTGGTGAAGCAGTTGCTCGATTCTGGGAAGGCTTACTCCCTTAACGGCAATGTATATTTTGATACCTCGAAAACAGATGATTTTGGAAAGCTTTCTCACCAGTCTGCCTTGAATCTCAAATTCAAGCAGATAGATGCAGCGCCGGGAAAGAGAAACGGCGTTGACTTTCTCCTGTGGAGATCGGTTCCAGATGCCGTTGAAGGAGTGTGGCAGAGTCCTGCCGGGTCTGGAAGACCGGGTTGGCACATAGAAGACACCGCGATTGCATTCTCTGAAATGGGAGGGGCCTACGACCTTCACGGAGGGGCGACTGAGCTGATTTTCCCCCATCATGAGTCAGAGCTTGCTCAGGACGAAGCGATCTCGGGTACCGTCCCCTTTGTAAAGATCTGGATGCATACCGGCCTGCTACTCAAGGATCGGGAAAAAATGAGCAAGAGCCTTGGAAACGTCGTCACGATTAGGGAAGCTCTCAAGCAATTTGCGGCTGATGAGATAAGGTTTCACTTTCTCAAGCATCACTACAAGGATTCATTCGAGTACAACTTGGCTTCATTGGAATCGAGCAGAAATGAGTTCAGAGAAATTCGCGAGACAGCGAAGTTGGTGCCAAAAGCAAAAAATATGAGCAACCTGCATGAACAATTATTGAAAGGCGAACCGATGGAGTATTGGAAGGATTTTTCTTCGGCCATGGATGATGATCTTGAGACGCAGGGAGCGACATCGATCCTACTGGAGGTTTGTCAGGCGTTAACACAAACCCAAAACGCCGATGGTAAATCCGAGCTCGGCTTTGTGTTCTGGGAAATGCTTGAAGTGCTCGGGTTCAGACTTTTTTGATCCCAGAAATGAATCAGCCCGACAGATTCAAGAGCATGCTTTCGAACGAGCGAGAGTTCGACAGACTATTTTGCGACGTAATTCAGAGAGACCGGTTTAGCTTGTTTTTCAATGAGCGCTTTGCAGATGATCCGGTTTTCAACCATGCGACTATCGCCAGCGCAATTTTGGAATCGACGACTGAAGAACGTCAACAAGAATTCCAAGAAACGTTGAGTGAGAT
>JBOGRL010000451.1:0-4483 GCA_050749505.1 Nitrososphaerales archaeon | reverse complement strand
ATCTGGTGGTATCGAATCCGACCATGACATCTCTCAACAGTCAGCTATCCAGGGGGGCGGGAGGAATTTTTTCAGTCCTGGGAATTATCTTATGTCACACGTTTAGCCCGCCGTTAAGACAAAAAATTGTTGCGTCCTTTCCGCGATTGCACAGCCATCAATAATTTCAGCTCAAGAATGGTATGCCGTCCCCAAACTATACTGTTTACAAAAGAAACAGTATTTTTTGAAACTCATAAACGAATAATAAGTTAAGCTAGTGAGGGTTCTATGTGCAAACAATTCCCAGCGAATTTGATGTCATAGTTGTCGGTGGTGGGATGAATGGCCTTACCACAGCGGCATACCTGGCTAAAACTGGTTTAAAGACCGTAGTTATTGAGAGGCGAGACCAGCTCGGGACTCACGAGACAACCGAAGAATGGAGCTATCCCGGCTTTCGAACCAGCCCGCATACTACATCCCACTGGGTGGGGCATAGCCCGTGCATGCTCGATCTCGATCTTGAGAGATATGGCTTGGAACTCTACCCTGCGAGATTCAGCAGAGCTATGCCTTTCAAAGATGGGACTGCGATGGTTCCTGATCTCTGGGACGCAAATGGCTTTTTCAAAGCGTACAAAATGTTCTCCGAGAACGACGCAAAAGTCTACAGAGATGTCTGCAATGCAATTGTGCCTTTGCATGAGAGCATCTACATGGATTTTCTCTATTCGCAGCCCAGTCCAGAAAACTGGGACTCGATGGTGGAAAAAATCGCCAGTCTTCCCCACGTTCCCAGCGATTGGTGGAAGATGACCGGATTCGAGTTGATCGATCTTCTCTTTGAAGACGAACACATCAAAGCATGGGCAGCTGGGTCAGCAAACGAGGCAATTTATTCGCCGACTTTCAAGATCAACGGACCTTTGGGCGCAATTCTTCTTGCGACAGGCGCACCGGCACAACAAGCCATGGGAGGATCGCATCAAGTTCCCCACGCGATGTTCAGATGCATAGTCGAGCATGGGGGAAAGATTCTCCAAAGCTGCGAAGTCGAGAAGATCATAGTGAAAGACGGAGAGGCGAAAGGCGTGATTCTGAGCAAATTCTCGGCATATCCGGAGAAAAAGATCATGGCCAAAAGGGCGATCATCAGCAACCTGAGCCCGGTGCCTACTTTTGTGGATCTGATAGGGGAAGAGCACCTGGATAGGCAAGCATATCGGATACTAAAGTATCAATATGATTACGACTGGCAAAATCTGTTTACTTCTTCTTTCATGATCACCGATTTGCCAAAGTGGAACAGCACCGAATTCAATCCGAACATGAAAAAGGCTTGGGTGTTTGCGTGCGGCGCGGAATCGCTGCGTGATGTCGAGAGATCTCTTGCAGATCTAGTCTCCGGCAGGATTCCTGATCCCATTACGGCGCTGGGGGGAGACTATGTTGTTTCGCTCTACGATGAAACTGCGGCGCCCCCTGGTTTTCATAATCTTCAATTCTGGACTGACGTGCCATTCAACCTGAGGAAACACGGCGGACCTGAAAAGTGGGATGACATCACCGATGAAATCGTTGACAAGGTCGCAGAAATGTTCGAAGGTTACGCGCCCGGGTTCAGGAGAACGATAAAGCACAAAGTTGGAATAAGCCCGCTGGATACATTCAGAAAGAATCCTAGCGCTCTGAGCGGCCAGGTTTCTGGCGGTGTCCCAAAACCCGGCCAGCTTTATTTTGATCGTCCATTCCTTGGCTGCAACGCGCCCCGGACTCCAATCCATAAATTGTACCTCTCAAACGGAACGTGGCCGTTCGGGAATTCCAATCTGGCATCGGGTTACATTGCTGCATGCGAGGTTATCAAGGATCTGGGCATCCAGCGACCAAACTGGTGGTCGCACAGGACGTTTGAATGGTACAGGCAGTGGATGGATAAGAACGGCGTCGAACTTCGCCCTCGAGTTACTTTATGATGCGTCGACTCTAAATTTTTTTCGAGTAGTCCAACCCTTCCTGATCAGGAATGTGAAAAATCTCGGATTCCCAGATGAGCGCTCGATCTATTCTCCCGCGATCCAACTAATGGCCTCGAATCCAGCTATCCGTCCATAGGTCAGAGCAGCCATCACAGCAGTGCCAGGGGTAAAATGATGATAGTAAAATCCGACCGTCTCTCCGGCAGCATACAATCCTAGTATTGGAGACCCGCCGGCCATGCACACTCTTCCTTTGGAGTCGGACGCAACTCCTCCCCAGGTGAACTGGACGGTTCCCTCTACCGGGTAGCAATAAAACGGAGGAGTGTCTACCTCTAGCGCCCAGTTTGACTTGGGAGGGTTAATTCCGCTCGTATGTTTTCCGTCCAACTTGGACGGGTCAAATTGACCCGGCTGAACAGAAGTGTTGAACTCTTCGATGGTCTTTACCAGTTTCGAAGGGGCGTTGATGCCTATCATCCCGGCTAGTTTCTCAAGGCTGTTTGCTTCATACGGAGGTATGCTAGTCTTGATATCCTTCCCAAGCATTTGTATCGAGTGAGCTTTTTTGTCAAAAATAACGAAAGCCCTGTGTCCCGGTTGCCTGAAGATACCCCTCGACATGAACTCAAACGAGCCACTTATTTCATCCATGCCTTCGTCGGCAAACCGCTCTCCATTGATGTTCACCAAAACGCCGTGAACGTACGCCCTGATGCTTGACCTGTAGGCAGTAGATCTCAGATCCACGACATCGCCGTGATAATTCCCAAATTCTCCGGAGGGCGCAGCTCCAATTTCAAACGCCATGTTCATGCACTCACCCATGTGATACTTCGTGGCTGGAACGTCCATCCGGAGTGCAAGGGCATCGCGTCCGATGTATTTGGTTAGCATTTCGTAACTTCCTTCAAAACCTCCACCGGCAAGAATGACCGCCCTTGACTTGAGCTTCTCACTCTTCCCATTTCCGTGGCGGATAAACAAACCCCCGACATTTCCATCATCATCCAAAAACAACTTGTAGGCCGTAGCGCCGAAAATGATAGAAACGCCGAGCTCTTCTGCCTTTGCGCGCAGGTGCGTTATTATTTCCAGCCCGCCACCAACGGGTCCCATCTTGAAACCGCTGACGCTCCAATTGCCGGGTCTTCTTTCAAGTACGACTCCTTTGGAGCAAATCCACCTGATTGTGTCGACCGCCTCAAGTGCGAGGCGACGCACGTACTCCTTGCTTGCCTTCCCTTTTGAATCTCTGATTATATCTTCTTCGAACGTCGGATATAGGTGATCTTCATCTATCATTCGAAAATTTGAAGTCGTCCATCTAGAATTACCTCCCCAGTCGGATTCTCCTGATCTTTCAAGAACCGTAATGCGATACTCGTGCCCTAAATGTTTGGCAGTCTCGGCAGCACTTAGCGCTGCGGCCATTCCAGCAGCTCCAGCTCCGACTATGATTGCGTCATATTCTCGAGTTTCCATTTGGATATCAAAGCTGCGACTGAACTGATTATTTAAGAATTCACACCGCGGCGATCCTCGGATTCTTGAAGAGGAAGAAATCTATCCTCTCCTTGCTTCCAACTCTCGCTATTGTTCGTTCGTTCTCTGCTTGCGTGATGGAATGAAACTTCTTCCGCACAAGGATTCATCTTTCCCGAATGCAGCAAATCTCGAAATCAGGATTGTGTCCAAAACTAGAATTTCGATTCAATATCTGATTCTTTGATCTTCTTGAAATTGAAGTAAAGCGACAGATCATACGCTATTTTCAGAGTACCACAAACCAGAAACGGAACCGATAGTGAAACGAACTGCATCAGCAAGCCGGAGAGCGATGGGCTGATCCATTGAGCAGAATTCCTTGCTAGGTTAGACATTCCTGCTGCGAGCGTCCTTTCAGATGGATGCACAACCGAGACGACATAAGATTGTCTTGCTGGCACATCCATCAACGATAATGGTTGCCTGACAAGATACAACGTGAGGCTCAAAACAAAGCTTGGGGCTAAAGGAACCAGTATCAGAAAGATACTGGACGGGATGTGAGTGAAGACCATTGTGTTGATTGCGCCTATTCTGTCGGCAAGCCTTCCTGCAAAGATAAAGGCTACTGCAGATAAGACTCCGGTCGTGAAGAAAATTACCGAAAGTTCAGATAGGGGAACGCCGTATCTTGTGTAGAACCAATACGAAATTATGGACTGCAAAACAAAGCCACCAGCGAACGAATCAATCCCAATAAGGAAAGAGAGTTTCGTGATTATTGATCTAGATCTGGGAGATAGTTTGCTCCTTTCGGTTGATTCACTTTTCTTTTCAATTGATGTAACGATTTCAACCTGGTTCGACAGTAAGGAGTAAATTATCGCAGTTGCAATCGCAACGACTGTATATGTGATGAAGATTGGCCTGTATGAATCGACGATCTCGAGATGAAAGTAGGTTTGCATTAACGAAGGAAACACGCTGAAAAGTGCCCCAGCCGAACCCGTGAACCGACCCACCATGTTGTAGAT
>JBOGRL010000450.1:0-6546 GCA_050749505.1 Nitrososphaerales archaeon | reverse complement strand
GTATTCTGCACTGATTTACAGCATTGTCCATTGCGAGTGCGAACTTGGCAACAAAAGTGCGATGCGATGCGATGCGATGCTGATAACTCCCGGGGCGAAAACGGTCGATGAAGCAACCTTCTTCTTTTTCGCCAACCCTTTTTCACAAAGAACGGTTCTGCATAACAGTCACACCACAGCCGAGAATTGTTCATGATTAACTGTGCAGCTTCTTCTTTTCGGCATTAACTGGCAAGTGCTCAGAATAAATATTTCGAGAGAAGGTCACGACTCGAAAAAATCATCCCGTCAAAATCGCGTAATGAATAGAAACAAGCTCACTTACGCTACTCTATCTTTCCAATCCTTTTTACTCTGCTCTCACTTTCACTCGGCTGGTTGGACCTTAGCGAACGGAATCTGCTACAATGGTGAACTATGCAATTAGGAGTTACGCAGTTGGCCGAAAAGCTTTCGGCCCAGACTGCCCGAAAACTCCTCTCGGCGGCCGTCAAACATAATACAAAGTACGCCCTAATGCAAGCTCATGACTGACAAGAATAAGTTGTACGTGAGAGGTCAGAGCAGAGACCAGCTGATACTATTCCCTGGCACGATAGAGGAGTACATAGACGAGGATAATGCTGCGAGAGTCATAGATCTCTTTGTGGAGGGATTGAATCTCGAGAAGCTCGGATTCAATCACCTTGAGCCAAAGGATGACGGTGGAAGACCCCCTTACGATCCGCGAGACATGCTCAAGTTGTATCTTTACGGCTACCTCTTTGGGATAAGGACTAGCAGAAAATTGGAGAGGGAGTGTAAGAGGAACGTCGAACTGATGTGGCTTCTGAAGAAGCTCACTCCTGATCACAGGACCATATCTGATTTCAGAAAGGATAATGTTGATTGTATCAAAAAGGTGTTCAATGAGTTCGTCTCGGTTTGTAAAAGCCTTGATTTGATTGGAGGGGAGCTTGTTGGAATCGATGGCACAAAACTCAAGGCTGTCAACTCCAAGAGCAGGAACTTCAATCCGGAGAAACTGAAGTATAGGATAGAGCGCCTTGAGAAGCACATATCGGAGTACCTTGAAGATATCAAGGAGAATGACAGAAAGGAGCAAGAACAAAAAGAAGACGTAGAATCGTCGTCTCCAACGTCAAATCCTGCTGTTCCGCCTACAGCACCTGATCCAATCAGCAGGAAAGAAGCGGAAAGACAAGCGAACAACTCCTCAATCAATAATGTCGCTCCAAATTCTTCTTCACCGGCGGCAGCCAATGAACTAGCCAAGAAAGAAATTGAAAAGATGGAGAAAAAGAAGTTAGAGTACGAACGCATTCTGAAACTTCTCAAAGAAACAGGTCAGAAGGAGATCTCATTCACAGACCCCGAAAGCAGGCTCATGAAAAACAACGAGAAGTTTGAGGTGTGTTACAATGGACAGATAGCAGTCGATGCTAAGAAGCATCTGGTCGTTGCGTACAGGGCGACTAACGACCCAGTGGACAGGAATCTGCTTTACGTTATGGCGCGTGCGGCGAAGGAAGCCATAGACGGAGCAAACGACAGCAGCAAGAAGGAGTTGCAAACTGCTCCGGCTGGAAGCGGAGATTCGTCGTCGCAGTCGGAAACAAACTCTCCACAGCAGCAGGCTCCTCAACAATCAGTATCAGCCAGTGCAGCAGCTCTCAAGGTTACGGCTGACAGTGCGTATTACAAGTACGAAGAGATGAAAAAGTGCCTAGACGACGGAATCACACCATACGTTCCAGAAACTGGGAAGAGCGGCAAGTTCTCCGGTCCCGACAGCATTCCAAAGCGTGGGTTCTACAAGGACAGATTCGTCTACGACAAACAAAGGGACAGCTACACATGTCCTGCTGGACGCGAGCTTCCATTCAAAAGGTGGTTCACCGACAGCAGAACGCCGAAGAAAACCTTCAAGCTGTACAGAACTCTTGACGCGTGCAAATCATGCCCATTCATGGCTATGTGCACAAAGGATAAACAATATGGGAGGACGATAATAAGATGGAAGGACGAGGAGATGATCGAGCAACTGAAATTAACGTTGAAGACTCGGGAAGGCTCCGCGACCGCAGCTAAAAGAAAGGAGCTCTGTGAACATCCATTCGGAACCATCAAACGCGCGTTGAATCAAGGCTACTTGCTTCTGAAGGGGCTGAGGAAAGTTGATGCGGAAGTTGGTTTCTCTGCTTTGGCATATGATATGAGGAGGGCGATCAACATACTCGGGGTAGAGATACTTGTTGACTGGCTTGTTCCTGCAAAGCCGTTAGGGCAATAGATTAACAATTGCTGAACCAACCTGTTCCGTAGCCACACCTGTGACGACGAAGGTAGCAGAAGGAAAAAGCCAGCGTTCGAGGCGCATCATCGAGTTATGGTCGAAGGCGAATTTGTTATCGAAACAACTCTTCAAATCAGAGTTTTCGGGCAGTCTGGGCCGCATGATTATCTAGCGGTGGAAACTGAAAAATGGAGAGAAATCCTCTAGATCGAGGCAAAGCCATTTTTCGTGATTCTTAGAGACCCAAAGAGGCAGCACACACGATAGATCATAATTCCTACTTTCAGCATTCGAGTGCATTTTAGTCATTCAGTGAAACGGGCATTTCTCATTGCTTGGATGGACTGCAGTAGAAATACAGAGAGTGACGAAATCGTAGTAATGAGAGCTACGAGATATATGTCGGAAATGTGCTGCGGCCTGAATACGGTGACTAAAGCGCCCAAGATCACGGAAAAGAAAGCCGCGAGCGCAGCTTGGATAGGAATGAGCGAATTCCTTATCCTTATCATATTCTCAAACACCACGCGATCTACTACATATCCTGCCTTATCCTCGTGAGCGAGCCCAAAGTTCACAAGCTTCCTCAGATGATAATGCGCAACTGATGGTGAAGAGAGCTTCGCCAATCGTTGAATCTCGTTGACTCCTAGTGGTCTAGCTTGTCTGTACAATAATCGATAGATGCGGAGTGTTGTACCGGTCAATGGCTCTCTAATCTCACCTCCTCGGCTAGACTTGTCAGAGCCTTCAGACAAATTGGCAGGACCTTGAGCTCATTCTATTACAAAGAGGATTATATTTTAGTCGCATTCTAGACATTAGAATCAATAAAACAGCCACTCATTCTAAAGTTTAGAATGATGCTAGTCTCACTTTCGAAAGTGTAGAGTTTAGTATAGAGAGAAACAAAGTCTCGATTGAGACAAATGGCGGAATACAAGAGACAGACGATCCTCGGAATAGTAATAGCATCTATAGTAGGATTGACCGTGGTGGTTGGCGTACTTTATCTGTCCCCGAAAACACCAATCAGCACGACTACCATTTCAACCGGGGCTTGCGCTAAACCTTTTCCGTCTCGCTCACAGTTCCCAAATCTGAACTACACATTCCCCAATGGTACTATTCCGATTCAAGTGTATGCGCTAACTATGCCAGAGAACAGCTCAGGACAACTATGCGTCTTTTATGCAGGAGATCTTAATGAAACTACTGCTTTTCCTGTTCGACCAACTGTAGAATATTTTCCCACAAATGATACAATCCGCCCAACCTCTCCCATTACTATCAGTTCTTATCCCGCGAATTTTTCGCTAATCGACGGAGGAAACCAATCAATCGCCTATACCTTCAATGCTCCACAAGGTTCGAAGGGGATTTACTTTATCAGCATCCCAGGTGAATGCGTTACCCCTCCGCTAGTGGTCGGCTACAAACTGTCTCAGCTCAATGCTTCTGATTTCGTGTCCTGGACTTACGCGAGAAGCTGCAGTGTAGGCTTTGCAGGACTATCTTACATAGGTCTCACCAACATCCAGGTTGGCTGGATTCCATATTACTATGGTCCATCTTGAACCGAGTCGGGAAAGGTCGATGTGTTGGAAAAGAAGAAAGAAAAGTTACGCAGCCACTTCAGAGAGACAGCTGCGTAATCCTTACGGCTCTAACAGCCAGAGTAGTCGAAGCTGGTGTACTGGCTTGAGGACCATTGGTCAGTCCATGTGTTGCTTGAAAGTACGCTGTTGGGATATGCGTCAGTGTAAGGTGTAGAGCCACAAGAGTTTGAATTAGGATATCCGCCCGAGAAGTTTACCATCCAAGTCTGCCAGTAATAGCCATTCTTTCGAAGATGTGCGATTTTAGGGCGACCAACCATCGAAAAGCTTTGACAAGGCGGTCCACCTATGACAACGTCAACATGACCAGAGATCGTGAGACTTCTCAGGTCTCCTTCAATGATAATAGTACCATCTTCTCCGAAATTATGCCGCAGGGTTTCACATCCCCAATGATCAGAATCTAACTGCCCTCCAACGGTGTAATGTGCACTCCTAAATCCTTCACTTAAACCGCCGGGAGCGGCAAAAACATCGAGAACTGACGGTTTCCAGTTCTTCATCGGGATTCCCTACAGATGTTCTGTTTAAGTGTGTTTACCATTGTCAGATGGTCGTTTCAAGTCTCACAATTCTAAAGATCCCCGCAAGATGGACTGGAAGTTTCTCTTCAAACTGCAGAACAAGTGCTGCTAAATCATCTGCATCTATTAATCGAACTTTGTCGTCTAGAAATAGCCGGGGATGCCTCTTTTTGATGTCTGACTTCATGCTTGACACAAGGTAACCTACTTCATCGGATAATATATTCTCTCTGAAGGTCTCTACATCCACCCTCCCAATTTTTCGACGTTTGATTTGGATGCTAAATTTTTCAACTCGATTGGAAGAATCGAAAAGTTCTCTGTTTCTCCAACCTCTCAGGTCTATTCCACCGTCATTAGATTTTTCTGGCTGAGAGTAATCTACTTGGAACCCTTGTTGCTCGGCGATGAACCGAACCAGATCCTCAAAGTAAGAAGGGGACAAAACTTCGAACCTCTCTATCACTTCATTTGCTGCCGAATCCTTCGTCGCAAGTGAGTACATTATCTGCTTGACCTGAATTGGTTGATTGTGCCTGATGTAATCTGCATATTCGTCAAGCTTCCTCTTTGAAGTTATGCTGCTGAGTCCGAAATAGCCGAAACCGCGAAGATTCTCTCTTGCGTACCTGAAGCCAAGCCAAGACACTTTTTTTCGAAAACGAAGTGGGACCCTTTCGGCTTCGAGATATGGCGGATCATCTGTTGCAAAACCAACGTATAGGAATCTGCTATCGCGTTTTGAAAGTAGGATCAAATCATTTTGTGTGAGACGGGCAAACTGGGTAAGTTGATGCTTTTGCGACCATTTATTCCATTCTTCGAAGCGCTGGAGGTTGAAGTCCGTTGTATCCGATGCATCGAAGCTGGGATCTTTTATTTGACAGTTAATTCCGATGTAATTCCCTCTATATCCTTCGTCAGCTAAATCCTCTCCTTTGGGACCATTTCTCATCCTAACGTGCCAGACTCTAGTTCCGATCTGAGTAGAGAAATTCTGATTTGACAATTGACCTGATCATCGAGGATTAATCTGGGCCAGGTTGATCGCAGTTATTTGAGCAGCGTACTTTAGGGTTCTGGTGCGTCGTAGGGAGATGAAGGTTTCCGGTCTTCTTGTAGTGCTTTTCGGGAGATGATTATGCTAAGGACTTTCGTTCAAATTGATGGGAGGTAATCCTTTAGGGCGCGTTGCTGGAATCAGATTCTCGACGCGAACATAGCAATACGTCCGTTTGACCTTCAGACGTCCATCAGAATGATAGTGAACGTATCGATTATGTTCGTAAATGACCCCGGGTGTCTTTCCGTAACGAGTGACGCTGACCTTTGACATCGCTGGCTTTCCACATTTCTCGCATGGAATCATTATTTGCACACACCACTCTTCGATTTCCCTTGCACATCTCGAATACTCTAAACGTGTACTGAGCTAAAAACTTTGTGTGCAAACCAATTACAATCCCCCTTTCATAACTGAGAAATATCGTTCGAGAGTTGCACACAAATTTCCGTCGGTTATGTCTTAAACGATAGAATCGGATTCAGTGGGGAACGTCAACCTGCGCAATCTACAGACTGTACCGTCACCGGCACGAAAGTAAACAGATTCGTTACTAGAAGAATAAATCCCATGCATGAACTACACCCGAGCCCGACCATTCTGGTTCCTCAGAGTTATTGAGGACATCTATGGTTTTTTAGATGCCGTGTAATACAGTAACAAGTTTCCGGAATCGAACCTTCGTGTTTTTGCAAGTTCAAGATTCAATTTGCCCTCCAGTCCTTGAAACAAAGTTGATCCACTGCCTATGGCTACTGGGACAAGCATTATCCTCAATTCGTCGATCAATCCATCCTTTATTAGAGATAAGGCGAGATTGGGTCCGCCGACCCCGATTTCCCTTCCTGGTTGTTCCTTCAGATGCCTAATCTCTGCAAGGTTCAATTCTCGGATGAGCTTCACATTTTTCCAATTCTTGGTTTCGGAGAGCTTGTCGAGTGTCCTTGAGAACACAAATTTCTCGGTGTTGTTCATCAGGCGAGCGATTTCCCGATTGTCCGGCGACGTGACCGGATCTTCTTCAACCTTTGGCCAGTACGATTC
>JBOGRL010000449.1:0-2101 GCA_050749505.1 Nitrososphaerales archaeon | reverse complement strand
ATCAAAGGCCTGTGATGGCGCCGAAGAGGAGTCGAATTCAAATTTTGAAGAATTTTGGGACCTTGTGGAAAGGGTGTGGGAGAAATCGACGAATCTAGCCGAGTTCAATTCGCTATTGTTTTGCATAGTTTCGCTCAAGATATTCAAGGAACCTGTAATATACGCCAACTTTTCTGACTGCTTTGGGGCGTTTGGAACAGAGTATCGATGGTTGCTAGAAAACAATCCTACTTACGTCAAAGTCGTTGAAGCGAGCGATTCAAAGTTGCGATCCAGCGGAATCGATAGCGGGCTTTCAGAAGAACCCGGTGCCGCTTCTCCGCTTTGGATGAAGTGTAATAGTTGCGGGAGCAAGTTCAGACTCTTATTCCTCGACTCGCAAGCGTTCGGAAAGTGCGTATCATGCCAGAAAGAGTTTGAGAAACCGATCCAGGAGCTGATGTCTCTAGCCGAAGCAGGGTTGTTTGAACCGCGCTCGATCAGCATGCCCGTCGTATTTGCAAGGGCGCTCGCCATGTCCTGCTATGTGGGCGGAATCGGCGGGCTGGGGTATCTCTTGCACTCCAGGGCTGTGAGCGAGAAGCTCGACTCTCCGCTTCCGCCAACTCCATTTTGGTACTCCGCTGATTACGCTTTGACCATGGAGAAACTTGCAACAATGTACCAGCTCCGAAGGGCCTCAGACGAATACGCCGCAGAGAAAATCAAAATAGCGACTTCAAATCTTCGCGAAGCTTCCGGGAGAATCCTTTCAGAGATTCAAAGAAAGATCGCTTCTGGCGAGCTCAAAAAAAGTCCGGTGACCGAGCGCGACAGACAGCTGCTTGAAAAAATATCGGCATACAACGACGGCTACCCAAACATGATCGAGCTGATAATCAATTTCAAGCTGGATTCACTAGGGGAGCAGTGGGCCAATTTTCTAAAGAACGATGGAAGATTGCAGGTGCCTGTAGGGCTGGACTCGATCTGGAACTAACCAAAGGCTAGAGTTCGTTCGGCCGCTCGACGCCGGTTATAGCTTTCGCACTGACGCTTTCCTCAAGCTTACCTACAGTCATTAGCACGGTACTGTCCGTGACCGTAAACCGTGGCTTGATTCCCAAGTTCGTTTCAAACATCGTCATCAGCGCATATTCTAGCGCGATCGACCACTTGTTTCCGTAATTATGCCTTAGCGTGATAACGTAATCTGCGTCGGTTGATGAATTATGATAGGTCGCCCATCTCATATAGTCGCAGATTATTGTCTCCACAAACCGGATGCAGGTCTTGAGATCTGTCTTTTGACCCGTGAATAAAATCAAGTCCTTCGGGAACCTCTTCCCGGTTTCTGCCCACAAGTTCCGAATTGTATCTTCGTCGAACGCGTTTAGAGCCCTCAGAAAATCGTGAACCGAAAGCATCAGGTAGCCAAAGTCTTGCAAGTACCTGTCAAAGTTGACCCACTTTCTCAATATTTGGTTCGTGAGATTGTTGACACTAGTACCTCTCCTGGCGCTCTCAATATCGAGCGCGTCCAAAATGTCTGCATCCAGTCTGAATGATTTGGTCTGTGTAGGAGTTTTGTCCAAGCAAGCCCACTCGCGAAGCTTACACTGTCGATATTTAAGTTAAGTCTATTCGATGGTTAGCTTGCTCCCTAGACAAAATAATAGAGAAAACTTTCTGCGCTCTGCAATTTTTTCCCATATTGCGGGTGAGTAGGCTGATATCGGGTTGAATTTTACGAATGGCATTACCTAATGGCTTTCCGTACTTTCTGGACTTTTTGCCTCGCTCTTAGAGCATTTGAGTTGCACGGAGGAAGGCCAATGACAGATTCGTTATTGACGACAAGCATACGGCTGAGCCGATTGCCTTGGTTTTCCGTAGTGCTCATAGACCCAAAGTGCCTCGGGCAATGACCCTTGGAGTCTACGAACTAAAGGGATTAGTATTAATCGTCGATCGCCGTTGTCGTTTAGCGAGCACTCGAAAGGGTCAGAGGGCGACATAATCTTTTGGATCTTTGGGTTGATTGAATCATAATGAGCTGCGACAACAAAGGCTCAAAAAAATGGAATTCTTCAGGAGTGTTTGGCAGATAGAACTCTTCAGG
>JBOGRL010000448.1:0-3952 GCA_050749505.1 Nitrososphaerales archaeon | reverse complement strand
CCGTTAAAGTGGGCGTCTGAGCTTACGTTGACGATTCGCGATGGTGCTCCGGCCTTGAGTTGATCCAACAACAGGTGTGTGAGGAGAAAGTGAGAAAGGTAGTTCACCTCAAACGTAGTTTCTAGGCCGTCTGGTGTCATCACTCGCTTTCCCATTATAAGACCTGCATTGTTAACTAGAACGTTAAGCCTGCTGTGTTTTTGCCTAAATTCCTGCGCGAGTTCTCTTACAGATCCCAATGACGAAAGATCTGTGATAATTAGTTCAAGCGAGTGGTTTCCAGTAGCAGTCTCTATTTCACCTCTGGCAGCTATCCCTTTTGCCTTGTCGCGGCAGACCATAACGACCGTCGCCTCCATCCTGGCTAATTCTTTAGCGATGACAAATCCAATTCCCGAGTTCGCGCCTGTCACCAAGCAAATTTTTTCGCGCATGATATTAACCGACATTTGTGGAAAAGGCCTGATAGAGGTATGGACTGAGGTTTTTATAAAGGCAATTACTAAAGCGGAAAACTTCGTTTTTTCAACTGATCCTACGCTGAATGGGGCTTTGGCACAGAACCGTGAAGAAGAAACTAATCGTTGGAAAGCTTCAGTTGGGAGCGCTGTTCTAAAATTAGAACACAAATGCAAGTCGCTTGATCGGTAAGTTGCGGCAGTTCCATGAGGGGAATTGTGCCAAAGCCCCTGAATGGGTACAATTAATATAGCAGTAGTGCATAGGTAAGCTCTGGCGAAATATTCCCTAATGGCATTTGACGATCCAGTCGTCTGGGTGCTCATAATCGCAGTAGTCGTTTTCCTATTTGGCTCTAGCAAGATTCCGCAGTTTGCGAGATCAATCGGTCAAGCGAGGAGAGAATTTGAGAGCGGATGGAAGGGCATATCTAATGAAATCATGAAACCACCGGGCGCAGCAGTGGCTCCGCCACAAGCACCTGGCGGAGTGTCAGGATTTCCATCCCCGCAATCCCCTCCTGGTCCCGTCGCAGTTGCTAGCTCAGCGCAACCACTCCAAGCTTCTGACCCTCTCATAGTCGCTTGCCAGAACGAGGGAATCGACACTATGGGCAAGACAAGAGAACAACTGGCTTCGGAACTTTCTTGGAAGCTAAACAAAAAGTAGCATCTCTCGGAGAGAGACTTCACTTCATCAGGATTCCGATGATAAATTACTCTACACCCTGATTCTCTTCGCTTACTATCTTTTTTCCTCCAATCTACTCGGAACTTCCATGTATCGCTAGTGGGCGACGGTCGATGTGTTGGTATCGAAGATAGACACCGATGACATCGGATTGAGTAAATGTGGAGACAAAACTTGGCAATGAACTATACGCAATCTTTGTCCCCACTTTTCTCTATCTTTCGACGGCTGGATGGAAATCCAAGCAAGAACGCGAGACAGAAATCTAGTTTGGAACGCACAATGTCCAGCATAACATCCCCCGCCAGAGAACAAGGAAAAAATCTCCTTGGGTTCAAAATATCCATCACAACGCGCAATGTAAGCTCGGAATAATGAACATTCACTCAACAGTAAAGCTGAATCGGTTCAAATCTTGGAAAAGCCAAGAGCTTTGCTACAGAAATTGCAAACCTGGTGGAAAAAGGGCCAACGGCCGGATCAAATGAACCGATAACCGAGATTTCGGCATACTCTTAGTAATCAATACACCTAATGTCGCAATCCTTCGAATGAAACTGCGAGGTCTATGCTTATATCTTCGTCAGAAAGTTTGTCGTGGGGATTTTTAATTTGACAACGAACGGTAGCATCTTCAAACACCCGCTTTCTCCGATAACCAAGAGGACTGTTTTCGCAGTCGTAGCCATCGCAGTGGTGATGACAATTGGCACGGTAGGCACAAAGTTCCTAGCAGGTTGGGATTGGATCAACTCGTTTTATTTCATGTCGATGATCGCAACCGCGCAGGGCCCGCCGAACGCCCCTCCAAATTTCTGGTCGAAGATTTTCATATCCGTAATGGCGTTCGTATCGATTGGAACATTGGTCACTGCAATCGGCACTATATTTGGTCCGTTCTTGGGATATGTGTTTCACAAGGGCATGAACTTTGCCCAAATGGAAATCGAGAAAGAGAAAATGAAACCGAAAAGTCATTAGCTCCTCGCCCTCCTGCGACAGGTTAGTGGTGGTAGCGTTCTGGATTGGAGCACAAACCACTGTGAAAGACATCATCACTAGATTAGCTCTCCACCGATTTCGGAGATTTCTTTGCTAACGTCAGGCCACGAACATTTGAAATATCCGCACACCAGAAAAAGGAGTTTTGGGGAAGTAGACAATCATGCTCGCATTCCCTGGACCGCTCTCCAAATTAGTAAATTCCAACCCAATTTTTTCCAAATGCCAGTCAAATTCAAAAATGTAATCTTGGAATAGTTCAAAAAATACGTTGGGTTGGCTCGCGAGTTGCCCGCACAGAAAAACATACTAGCAGTTGCCAGCAGAGTTTTTTTACAATGAACGCGGGAACTTCCGTAGGGATCGATCTTGCTGGAGTCGAGACAAGATCAACCGGAGCTGCTTTGATCGATACCTTGACAAAACAGCTCGTAAGACACACGGTTCTTCACTCTGACATCGAAATACTCGATTTCATTTCGAGATGCGAGCCAGTGTTTGTAGTTGTTGTGGACGCGCCGCTTTCACTCCCCAAAGGCAGGGAGAGCCTGGAAATTAGATCGAATATTCACTTCAGGGAGTGCGACAGGGAGCTTGCTCGGCGACACCTGAAATTCTTTCCGATTACGCTCGGGCCGATGAGGAAGCTTACGGCGCGCGGGATCAAACTTGCAGCCATACTGCGATCTCAAAAATATCTTGTGTACGAAGGCTATCCCGGGGCGGCTCAAGACATTCTGAAGATCCCAAGAAAAGGGGCTGGCGTACAAGGTCTTGCTGAAGGACTGCGTTCACTCGGGCTAGAATTCAGTAAGAGCGCAACGCACGACGAACTTGATGCGATAACGTGCGCATACATCGGATTGATGCACTTCACAAGTCGCTCTGAACTCATTGGCCGCGAGGAAGAAGGACAGATCTTGCTTCCCCGTTTAACCAATTCTTGAGTTTAAAGATCTTCGGAGTATACCAGAACAGCTCAAAAAGAGATGACTTTTTGTATGCAGTCAAAGAGCTTCAGAAAGAAGAAGACTTCAATGATGACTGACGAAAGCGCTTCCTTTACACTGCCTTCATGGCTTGAAGAATATGTGGAGTGCATAAATCACGAAATTTATCTCCATTATGGAGAAGAAGGCAAAAAGTCAGAGCTTGACAGAGCCGCAATCGATGCCATCGCGAAAGGAAAGAGAATTAGAGCAATCCTTGCGCTCCTCTGGTCAGAAGCTCTTTCCGGTGACTACGAGCGTGCAGCTCCAGTTGCCGTCGCGTACGAGCTTGCGCATGCTGCCGCATTAGTTCAGGACGACATCATCGACAGCTCGGACATGAGACGGGGAGAAAAATCCATAGTGGGAAAGTACGGGATTTCGGGAGCGATACTTACTTCGAACACGTTGCTCTTCCACGTGCCTAACCTGATCGCTGAATGCGGTCGGTCGGGTTCTGGAGCACCAACTCTTTGTAGGTTGCTCGATGTCTTGGGGGAATGCTACCGATCAGCAACGCTCGGCGAGTACCTGGATCTTGAGATGGCAGAGCGCGACAACGCCAGTGAAGACGAGTACGCCGAGATGATAAGGCTCAAGACTGGAGCGCTCATCGGTGCTTCTTCAGCGAGCGGAGCAATAATAGGAAGTAACCTAAATGACGAGAAAGCAATCAATGGCGCCTTCCAATTCGGCGAGTGGCTCGGGATGGCCTATCAAATCCAGGATGATGTACTTGACCTTATTGGAGACGAGAGCACAATCGGAAAACCCATTTTCACGGATATCAAGCGAGGAAAGAAGAGCTTGGT
>JBOGRL010000447.1:0-10132 GCA_050749505.1 Nitrososphaerales archaeon | reverse complement strand
GAACAGTATTTTACCCAGTTCGTTATCGTTCCATATCAGCTGTGGCTTATTCGGTGCAAACCTAATGTCACAGTTTTCGTCCAGATGGCAAAAATCTCCCTCCGAGGGCGTAGGCACTCGAATAAAGGAAACAGTACGTTCGCCGGGACCGCTCAAACCAAGGCTTGAGCAGGCCGGAAGACAGATCCAAGTGCAAATAGCGAAGCTAGATGCAACTTCAGCAAAACTCCGCGAAAGAGACTCTTCGATCTTCAACAAGGTCGTCGCAGCAATCTCGAAGCATGACACTCAGCATGCTAACATTCTCGCGAACGAGCTGTCGGAAGTTCGCAAAATGAACAAGATGGTTACTCAAGCAAAGCTAGCACTAGAGCAGATAACACTGAGGCTCAACACTGTCCAAGAGCTTGGCGATATCGTAGTCACACTTTCACCGGCGATGGGCGTTATCCGAAACGTCAGATCCGGCTTGGTGAGCGTGATCCCAGAGGCCGAGCACGAAATCGGAGAGATTTCCGGCTTGCTCAGCAGTATCCTCGTAGATGCGGGACAGCTAGGCGCAGGCATCATCAACTTCGAATCTGCGAATGAAGAAGCGGACAAGATCTTGGCTGAGGCCGGTGCAGTCGCCGAAACGAGAATGCGCGACAAGTTCCCCGACCTGCCAGCTTCAGTTCCTGCCGGAGCAGAATCGGCTGGCTTCTCCTAGAGACAGACAGAAAAAGAAAGACGAGAGAAAATTCTGCGTTGTAAATCCCTCAGCAGAAAACTCTCATCTTTTTGTTTGCCTGCCCGAATAGAGAGATTCACCTCAAAAATAGAGAAACGCAAGATGCTTGATGACAGACCAAGGATCATTGAAACTCTTGACCGGCAAAAAACCGATCAATTGTTTCATCCCTTGGCTGTCTTCGAGATATTTTTCTAGAGATCTAATTGAAATTGAATGTTTGAATAAAAAACTCAGTTAGAAAGAGGAGTAAGAAGTTTTGTGTTGATATCCGCATCTCATTCATCATGTAGGAGATGAGCTGGATACGGCTCCTCCTGCGTTGAACCTGTTCTCGTCAGACGACGCCGACAAGAGTCTAAAAGAAAAGATGAGTGCCGCAATTAGACAAGTTGACATCCAGAGGAAGGAGCTTGAGCAACTCAGATCTCGGCTCGAAGAAAGAAGGAAATCGATGTTTGATTCAACCGTGAGGGCAATTGAAAAGAACGATGAAATGCGCGCGCGGGTTTTAGCTGGAGAACACGTCGAATTACAGAAAATTACAAGGGTGGTCGACGCGTCAGAGCTCGCACTGCTACACATAGGCGTCCGGCTCGAAACGATCCGCGATGTTGGAGATGTAATGTATGTGCTGACCAATGCATTCAAGGCTGTTAAGAAAATTGGAAAATCGGTAGCTGAAGTAGCGCCGAATCTTGAACAGGCCGCGATTGAAATTAATGATTCGTTTTCAAACATCCTTGTGGAACTGGGACTGCTTTCACCGACTGTGACCCTGTCTCTTGGTGACACTCCCTCCGAGATATTCCGAAAGGCACAAGAATTGATCAACGAGCGAACCTCAGAACTTTCCGACCTCCCGGTTTCGATTCAGGACATGGGCGGAGCCCCCGAATCGATTTTTGAGAGAACTAGGAAGGTTGCTCTCCTCGCCACAGAAAACGACGAAGAACAACTCGATGGAGGAATAGATTCTGAAGAGTTCAAGCCGATCTTGATGTCATCATCTAGTGGCGGCGCTCCGGTGGACCTCGAGCTCGCGGTGAGGAATTATCTGAAAGAATCGGGCAGTTCGAAGATTGACATCATAGGCGCGTCAGCTCAACTAAATCTGCCTGTCGATCTTGTTGAACAAGCGTACATCAAAGTAATTGTAGAAAAACAATTCACAGTCAATTCTTCTTCCACCGGCATTAAGCGAGCGCGAGTCAATTCATCGGGCAAATAGTGGCTACATACAAAAGGGGAGTCAGGAAAAAGGAGAAATTTCAGGCGGCAACAGAAAATGCAAAAAGACCAAAAACTTACATTGAGGCAATCTCCGACGGTGGAGGAAAGCGACTATCATGAGTGAAAATGCCGCGAAGGTTCTCGAAGGTGCTGCTCAAAAGTACGCATCAGAGGCGATCCGTTTTGATTCGCAGGGCGCTCGCGGAATGGCGATTAAAAATTATCAAAACGCCATCCAGACGCTCGTCAGACTTGCCCAACTATATCCAGATTACAAGTTGAACAGCATGTACCTTCAGAGAGCGCAGCTGTATCAAGAAAGAATCAAAGCTCTGCAAGCGGCACATGGAATAGAGCCTCCTCCTGAGGAAGATTCGTCGGCTGGTTTTACTTTCACTCCGCCGGGGAGGTCGACTTCCAACCCCACCGCGTCACAGCCTTCCGCTCCAATCGAAGATAACAAGAACTCCCCGCAGGTGGTACCACAGCTCAAGGCAAATTACAACGACCTGATCATGAAGGAAAAACCCAACATAAAGTGGGATGAGGTTGTCGGGCTAGAAGATGCAAAGAAGGCTCTGCGTGAATCCATAATATTTCCAGTCCACAGGCCTGATCTTTTCCCTCTGGGATGGCCCAGAGGACTACTGATGTACGGCCCACCGGGATGCGGAAAGACTCTCCTCGCGGCCGCAACTGCTTCAGAAATTGACAGTTATTTCATTACGGTCGATGCGGCCTCGATCATGTCCAAGTGGCTCGGAGAAGGAGAGAAGAACGTCGCGAAACTTTTCAATTCCGCCCGGAAGCTCTTGGAAAAGGAAGCCAAGTCAGTAATTGTATTTATCGACGAGCTCGATTCAATTTTGGGCTCGAGGACAAACGAAGTCGGTGGAGAGGTAAGAGTCAGGAATCAATTCCTCAAGGAAATGGACGGCATCGCAGACAAGGGTAGACACCTTCACCTTTATGTTATCGGGGCCACGAACAAGCCCTGGGCACTTGACTGGCCGTTCCTGCGCAGATTCCAAAAGAGGCTCTATGTTCCTTTGCCCGACATTAGGTCAAGGACTCAGATGCTGAAGCAATATACTGCTCCGCTAAAGATGGATGTTGCGTTGAGAATTGATGACCTTGCAAAAATAACCGAAGGGTATTCCGGATCAGATATGCGTGACATCTGCCAATCGGTTCAGTTGAGAGTAGTTTCAGAGCTGTTTGATGAGTCGGGAGCCGAAAACAAAGAGCTGCAACCCCGGCCCATCGATGTCGAGGATTTCAAGGAAGTACTGAGATCTAGAAAGCCGAGCGTTTCCGGAGAGATGTTGCGGGCTTACGCAAACTGGACGGAGAATTTCAAGGCCCTCTGAACACTTTTTGGAATGAATTTCGAGTTGCCTTTGCAAATATCCCGGATCTCTAGTGCCAGGTCTACAAAGGTTGTTGAGATGTTTTCTCCGCCAGATCGTGCTAGCATTTCACTTGACAATACCAACGACCTATCTGGCCACGGCACTAGCAAGAATCCCGATTGTTATCGCTTACGCGTCTATTGAAATCAACAGTATTTGCCCGGCGAAGTTTTTTTACTGGCTATTCTGATCACTTATGGATTCCAAACAAAAAGTTCCAAAGTGATTACTGGTCGCTTTCAAATGTTTCCTTCCATAAGCAAAGAGAATCGGCTTGAAAAATTCTGTAAGAAAGTGACAAGCGGCTAGTAATACACACGGTTTTTGAGACACAACGCCTATATACCGTATTTAAAGAGAGTGTTCGGATACCTATTTTCTACCGTAGGGTATGTCATCGAAGGTTGGTTGCATTATATTGGCTAAGAAGAGTAAGAAAGATGAGATTGTCGAACAGGAAACCAAGGTAACTGATCATGTTTTGGTTCCGAAACACGAGATACTCACAGACGAGCAAAAAAAGCAAGTATTGGTTGAGTTCAACGCAACTGAGAACCAATTCCCGTACCTTTTCAGCATCGACCCGGTCGTCAGGGAGATCGATGCGAAACCAGGAGACATGGTGAAGATCACGCGAGTCAGCGACACAGCCGGCGAGACAACATATTATCGTTTTGTGGTGGAATCGGTGTAATTTAAGAAAATGCAAAAAGGAATTCAGCAGCAACAATATGATGCGTGGCCAGTACTCCAGGATATTTTGAATCGCGAGGGGGTTGCAAGACAGCACCTCAATTCTTACAACGAGTATATCCAAAGAGGATTGCAGAGTATCATTGATGAAATAGGTTCCATAGATATTGAGACAGTTGGAACCCCGTACAAAGTAAAATTTGGAAAAGTGAAATTAAAACACCCGCGAGTTGTTGAAATCGACGGCTCTGTTAGCAACATCCTTCCACTGGAAGCTCGGCTCCGAAACCTGACCTATGCTTCTCCAATCTTTGTCGACATGACTGTGGAAGAAGACGGAATCGTCAGAGAATCGCAGGAACAGCACATCGGCGATTTACCAGTCATGGTAAAGTCAGACAGATGCCTTTTGGGTACAATGAACTCGCAACAGCTTATCGAAGTGGGCGAAGATCCAAAAGATCCGGGCGGATATTTTATCATTAATGGATCTGAGCGAGTCGTTGTTGGCTTGGAAGATCTCTCGCCGAACAAGATACTCGTGGATGTGGAAAAGGTGGGCGGAGTTACAAACTACAAAGCCAAAGTCTATTCGTCAATTGTGGGATACAGAGCGAAACTCGAACTCACTCTGAAACAGGATGAATCGATCAGCGTAAAGCTGCCGAGTTCTCCAGTTGATCTCCCGCTTATCGTTGTAATGCGCGCTCTCGGACTAGAAACTGACAAGGAAATTGCTGACGCAATTTCTCTAAAGCCTGAAATCCAGGACAGGTTGGAGGTCTCGTTTGAAAAAGCAGCCGAAGCAAAGACTCCCAAGGATGCCTTGATGTACATCGGGAACAGGGTTGCCCACGGAATGCTTGACGAGTTCAGATTGCGCCGCGCGGAGTCTGTTCTGGATTGGGGATTGCTGCCTCATCTTGGCAAGACCCGAGACGACAGGTACGACAAAGCAATCTTTCTGGGAGAGGCAGTGTGCAAACTTACAGAACTCAGAATTGGTTTGATCGATCCCGACGATAAAGACCATTATGGAAACAAGGTGATCAAGTTTGCGGGTCAGATGATTGCCGATCTTTTCAGGACGGCCTTCAGGAACCTTGCAAGGGACATGAAATATCAACTAGAACGTACCGGGCAGAGGCGCGGTCTGAACGTCGTGGGCGCCGCGATTCGACCGGGCATTATCACTGACAAATTAAACAACGCGATCGCAACTGGAAACTGGGGGAGGGGCAAGGTAGGCGTCACCCAGCTCTTGGACAGGACAAACTATCTATCCACTTTATCGCACTTGAGAAGAATCCAGTCGCCGCTATCAAGGAGCCAGCCAAACTTTGAGGCAAGAGACCTGCACGCGACGCACTTTGGCAGAATATGCCCAAGCGAAACTCCAGAGGGTTCAAACTGCGGCCTCGTAAAGAATTTGGCGCTCTCTGCCCTAATTTCCGTGAGCGTTCCTTCAGCTCAGGTGGTCGCGAAACTCTACGACCTCGGAGTAAAGCCGTTCAAAGAAGCTGACGAGAAGATCAAGATGGACGGGTGCAGGGTATTCGTCGAGGGAAGATTTGTCGGATTCGTGAAAGACGGCGAAGCTCTTGCGAGATCATTCAGGAAATTGAGGCGCGAAGGCCAGATTCACCCGCACGCTGGCATCGCATACTTTCCAGCAGCAAAAAATGGCGCGATTAACAGGATCTTTATCTCGACAAACTCGGGCAGTGTGTTGAGAGCGCTCATCATCTGCGAAAACGGGCGGCCGATGCTGACTCCCGAGATGATCAAGAGAGTGGAATTGGGTCAGCTGAATTGGAGAGATATGGTACAAATGGGTGTGATCGAGCTGATCGACGCGAACGAGGAAGAGAATTCGCTTATCGCAATTGACGCAAAGCACCTCGCAGAAAAAAACACCCACCTTGAACTGTACACTTCATCGATATTGGGAATTGCTGCTTCCATAATTCCTTATCCTGAGCACAACCAATCTCCGAGAAATACTTACGAATCTGCCATGGCAAAGCAATCGTTGGGCTTTCCTACTCCCACATACCCTTTCAGCACCTATGTCAGGGAACACCTGCTAGTTTATCCGCAGCCGCCTCTGGTAAAAACAAAATCGACTTCTCTTTTGAGCTTGGATGAAAGGCCGACGGGCCAAAATGCCATAGTCGCAGTGCTGTCGTTCGAGGGCTACAATATCGAGGACGCAATCATATTCAACAAATCAGCGATAGATCGTGGGTTTGCCAGATCAATATTCTACAGGCTCTATGAAGCGGAGGCAAAACAATACCTTGGCGGAATGAAGGATTCGTTTGAGGTACCAAGAGCCGATGCAAACATTCGGGGGTACCGCGGCGAGAAATACTATCGTCTTGTCGAATCGGATGGAGTAGTGATGCACGAAGCTCAAGTCACCGGTGGCGATGTCATCATCGGAAGAACGAGCCCGCCGAGGTTTATGGAGGAGTACAAGGAGTTCGAGATCAAGGGACCTTACAGACGAGATACCTCCATAGGGGTGAGGGCAAGTGAAAACGGAGTCGTTGACGCAGTCTTCCTGACGGAAAACGAAGAAGGCGGCAAGATGTACAAGGTGAGAGTCAGGGACATGCGCATTCCAGAAATTGGAGACAAATTTGCCTCAAGGCACGGCCAAAAGGGAGTGATAGGCTTGGTTGTGAATCAAGAAGACATGCCCTACACAGAGGACGGACTTGTTCCGGACGTGATAATCAACCCGCATGCGTTCCCTTCGAGAATGACAGCAGGGCAATTCATAGAATCTCTTGCCGGAAAGGCTGCCGCGCTCAGAGGAAAGCCAGTCGACGGAACCGCTTTCAGCGGCGAGACAGCAGATCTCTTGGAAGAAACACTCAAGGAGAACGGATTTGCGCCGACAGGCCGAGAAATAATGTATGACGGACGGACTGGCAAGAAATTTGCGGCCGATGTCTACATCGGGGTAGTCTTTTACCAAAAGCTACATCACATGGTCGCAGACAAGATTCATGCAAGGGCCCGGGGTCAAGTCCAGATGCTCACAAAGCAACCCACTGAAGGAAGGGCTCGCGGTGGTGGTCTGAGGTTCGGAGAAATGGAACGAGATTGCCTGATCGCGTACGGTGCATCAATGGTATTGAAAGACAGGCTGCTTGATGAAGCAGACAAGACCGAAATCCACGTCTGCGAAAAATGTGGACTCATCGCATACTTTGACGCAAAGCAAAGAAAGTACATCTGCAGGGTGGACGGTGACACGGCTAGAATTTCAACTGTAGTAATCGCATACGCGTTCAAGCTCCTGCTTCAGGAAATGATGAGCCTGAACATCGCTCCGCGGCTCCAGCTCAAGGACAAGGTATAGAGGAGATAGAGTATATCATGTCGCTAGAAGAATCAATCAAGGCAGTCGGTGGAATCAGATTCGCTTTCCTTTCGCCGGGTGAAATACGAAAGTACAGCGTAGCAGAAATCACTGCCCCAGAAACATACGACGAGGACGGAATGCCCGTTCAGGGAGGCCTGATGGACAATAGACTGGGAACTCTCGAACCAGGTCAAAAGTGCGCGTCATGTGGAAACACCGCTCCGAAATGTCCGGGTCACTTTGGACACGTCGAACTCGCCGAGCCGGTAATACACATCGCATTTGTGGACGAAGTTCACAAACTCTTGATTTCGACATGCAGAGCCTGTGGTAGGCTGCTCTTATCCGAAGAAGACATTGTTGAATACAGAAAGAGGCTGGACGAAAGATCCTCTTCTTCGCCAATGCTCATCGAGATAGTATCGCGAGAGATACTTGCAAAGGTCAAGAAGGCAAAACAGTGCTTTTTCTGCGGACGGGGCCAGTATGAAATAGAGTTCACTAAACCAACCGTTTTTCACGAGATCACTGAAAGCGGCGGAGCAACAAGACTACTCCCTGTCGCGATCAGAGAGAGGCTTGAGAGGATTACGAACGATGACCTGAAGCTTCTGGGTTACGACCCTTCGAGCGCGAGGCCGGAGTGGTTAATCCTTCAAGTGCTTCCTGTTCCGCCCGTTGCAGTAAGACCTTCGATCACTCTTGAATCGGGAATCAGATCAGAAGATGACCTGACGCACAAGATAGTCGATATCCTTAGAGTTAACCAAAGAGTAAGAGAAAGCAAGGAATCGGGAACCCCTCCGCTGATCGTCCAAGACCTAGTAGATTTGCTTCAGTACCACGTAACTACATACTTTGACAACGAGGTCTCAGGAATCCCGCAGGCACACCACAGGAGCGGACGGCCGCTCAAGACCATCAGCCAGAGATTGAAAGGCAAGGAAGGAAGATTCAGAGGGAGCCTCTCAGGAAAGCGCGTCGACTTTTCCAGCCGAACCGTTATTTCGCCAGACCCTTCACTCGACATTTCGGAGGTGGGGGTTCCATTCGAGGTAGCAAGAAAGCTAACAATTCCTGAAAGGGCCTCCCCGTGGAACACTGAGTTCCTGAAGAAACTCATCTTGAACGGCCCTTTCAAGCATCCAGGCGCTAACTACATCATTCGACCTGACGGAATCAAGATCAGGCTCGATTACGTAACAGACCTTCAAATGCATGCAGATTCACTGGCGCCAGGCTTCGTCGTCGAAAGACATCTGACTGATGGCGACATCGTAATTTTCAACAGGCAACCATCACTACACAGAATGTCAGTCATGGCTCACTATGTCAAAGTCCTGCCATACAGGACTTTCAGGATCCATCCAGCAGTGTGTCCGCCGTACAATTCTGACTTTGATGGCGACGAGATGAACCTTCATGTTCCTCAGAGCGAAGAAGCAAGATCCGAAGCTCTGACTCTGATGCGCGTCCAAGACCAAATTCTTTCGCCAAGATACGGTGGACCAATCATCGGAGGAATCAGGGATTTTCTCACCGCAGCTTACCTTTTGACCAAGGAAGGTGTCTACCTGTCAAAAGAGGAATTCACGAATCTCGCAATGGCAGGAGGATTCCCGGTGGACAAAGAACTTCCAAAGCCAGAGAAGACCGACCCGCAACCTCTGTATTCGGGAAAACAGCTCTTCTCGTTGTTCCTCCCGTCTGATTTTAACTATGTCCTCGTTTCAAAGTGGGAAAAGAGTTCGCGCGGCGCAGGAAAAGATGTCGTCATTAAAAACGGTACTCTGCTGAGCGGTGTCATTGACAGGGCTGCAATTGGCGCTGAAGAGTCCGACTCTATCCTCCACAGGATCGCCAAAGACTACAGCACGGATGAGGCGCGAAACTTTCTCAACTCGATCCTGAGGGTGCTGAAGGCCTTCATCACTAGATCAGGATTCAGTTACGGATTTGACGAGCTTGAGCTCCCAGCGGATGTGCGCTCAAAGATCTCGGAGACGCTAGATGAATCTTACGCCAAAGTAAAGGATCTAAATTCACAGTTCAAGAATGGTACGCTTCCGGAAACTAGAGGACTGTCACCAAAGGATGCGCTTGAATTCTACGTGGCAAATGAGCTTTCAAGGGCGAGAGAAAAAGCTGGTCGCATTGCGGACAAGTCATTTTCTCCAACTAACGCCGGGATTATAATGGCAAGAACCGGCGCAAGAGGATCGACTCTAAACTTGGGACAGATGACCGCGGCATTAGGACAGCAGTCCGTCCGCGGAAAGAGAATCGAAAAGGGATACTTGAGCCGCGCATTGCCGCACTTTGCACAAAACGATCCCAGTCCCGACGCGAGGGGTTTTGTTAGATCAAATTATAGGGACGGACTGAACCCAATCGAATTTTTCTTCCACGCTATGGGAGGACGAGAAGGATTGGTCGACACTGCGGTCAGGACTCAACAAAGTGGTTACATGCAAAGGAGGCTGGTCAACGCACTGGAACACTTGAAGGTGGAGTACGATCTCACGGTGAGAGACCCGAACGGCAACATCATCCAGTTCAAGTACGGGGAAGACGGAATCGATCCCGCAAAGAGCGACCACGGACGAGCAGTAAATTTGGAGCGATTGATCGATACCATCGCGCTGAGCGCTGATTCTTCGAGACCAGCTGCCGAGAGCACTATTGAAA
>JBOGRL010000446.1:0-2787 GCA_050749505.1 Nitrososphaerales archaeon | reverse complement strand
GGCTTGCACCGGTTGCGGGGCTGGTGGTTCCTACCGAGGTGAGGAGGAAAGATGATCTTGTCGCTTTTCTCTCCTCAAAGTTACCGGCGCTGCTACCCCGATTTGTTAAGAAACTCACTCCGGACGAACTCTTGGAGTGTGAGATATTGGCGGCAGCGGGAGGTTTCATGCCCAAGTGGGAACTCATCACAAGGCTCAAGATAGAGAACAGAAAAAAGAGGGAGCAAGAACCAACGCACCGTGACACAGAAAAGAAAAGAAAAAAGTACAGCTACGATGATGAGGAAGAATATGACGACGACGATGATGACTATAACTTCGGGTACCACCGTCCCACTGTCCTTGATCTTTTTGTCTTTCACAGGCATCTCGAATCTGTTCATAGGGAAGCGGAAAGCGGCACCTACCTGATCATGCCAAAGGAGGCAAGAGATCAGTGCTTTTCATATGTTCAAAAGTCGATACTTGACTCCAGGTTGAGCCCCCTAGTCTCAGGCGTGAGCGAAGTTGACGAGCTGTTCTTCGAGTCCCCTGAGCTGTTTGACCTTGTGGGTTCGCTGTTAGAACGCATATCGGAAAATGGCCCCAAGCCAACTCCCAAGGAGAATCTCCTTCCTAAGAGCGTCATGCTACCCATATTCGAGCAGCACGTAGCGAAAACGGCATTCTACAAAACAAATGATGATGCCCAGCTCTTTGGCTGGAACGATCTAAACGAGACACTGATGGCTTTCCTTTACTCATCAAAGCTCGTGAAAACTGGAGGCAAAGGGTTTCTTGAGGTGAACCCAATAAGGGCACAGGAGGTCATGTCATCAGGGAGGAAGGGCTTTGCGGAGCAATTCCTCAAATGGTGGGCAAGCCGCAAGGATAATCAGACAACCATAATCAAGTCAAGGATCTACCAGTTTGAAGGAAAACCAAAGGGGCTGAGGTCTGACGAAGTCAGGACAAGGGAGATACTGATGAATGTTCTAACGAGAAGTAATGAGCTGGAGCCCGGCAGAGTCTATTCCAGAATGGGACTGATCGACAGGTGCAGGTTGAGCGGTGGGATGCGCCTATTCGACGATCCATACGGCAATGCATGGAGCCCAAATGGAGTAGTCGAAGACCTCTTCTCAGAGTTTTTATCGATGATGATACTTTTCCCTCTGTGCTTTCTTGGGGTCCTCGAAATAAGCAAGGATTCTAGACTGGTGAGGCTTGGAAAGTGGGTGGCCGCTTCGTCCTCTGCTCTGAACAGAGGTGCCATTCCATCTGGCGCGGTTACCGTCACTCCGAACTTCGAAATAATCGTGCAACCCGAAGCAAGGACGCTTGGCTTCCAGCTGAGGGAATTCTGTGAAAAGATAGACAGCCCTGGTCCGGCTTTGCTTTTCAGGATAACAAAGAAAAAGTTGCTCGAAGCTTTGAGGAAGGGTGACTACAACGCCGAGAAGATCATTTCTATTTTCGGCGAAGTCTGCAAGCTTCCGGACAACGTGTCGCACGAGCTCAGGAGCTGGGGAGAGAGGTACGGTGAGGTCGAAGTGAAGACCATGGAAGTAATCAGGTGCAGAGATGAGGCAACAGCCGAGACCCTACTGAATGATAGGGAGGCAAGGAAATACATCTTGGGCAGGATTGGAGAAACAACCTTGGAGCTCAGGCAGGGAAATAAGACGAAGATACTTTCAAGATGCGATCAGATTGGTCTTTTTGCAAGAGGGTGATGCGACCCATTTATTTTGCTGATACCTTTTGTTTGTGAGTGTTATGGAGAGACATTTAGTAATGCCCAAGAAAACGTCAGCTAAGAATGTAAGACAATTAAGAGCCAAGGACATATCCGGCAAATGGAAAGTTACCGAGATGCCCGATTTCGAAGAAGATTACCTGTCTGAAACGAGGAACCCGCACGTCAACCTTTCCGTGAAAGGAGCGAATCTAAGTGGCGATTACGAATTCGCCCTGGAATCAGGAGAGCTGAATGGCGAGGTAATTCAGGACGAAATCGAAGGCTGGGATGGAGTGAAGAAGAAGAGGTTCAGGATACTCTTCAGTTTTGAAGGAACTTCTGAAATGGACGAGGAGAATGGATATGGAGAGGCTACTTTGTCCGAGGATGGTAAAACATTAGCGGGAAGGATGAACTATCACGGCGCTGACAGATACAGGTTCGTGTGGAAACGTTTGCGGGCAAAGTCCAAAGCCTGACAAAAACTCCTGATCCGTTGCTCCCACTTTCGATTGTCGACGATCGCTAGAGAAAATATGATGCGGTGTAGATTCTAAAACTTAAATTCGAGTGTTGACATCTTCATTGCCATGAGTTCAAATCCACTATACCGCACCAAACCTAAAGATGAGCTCTTGACTCTGGACAAGAGTGCGGTCGCCGAGCATCAGCATCTGAAGTTAAGTTCTCTCCCGAACTCTAATCCTTCCATAAATTGTCGGAGCTCATAGTTTTGCTGTCGAGAACATCCTGCATAAAACAATCGACTTTCGTCGATTTCATTTGAGCAGTTGTCAATTTCAGAATAGTATGGATAGCAAAGCAAGAAACATCTGCCATGAGAGATCGTATTGGCGCAAACCCTAAAATATCCAAAGCATGCAAAAGATAAGGCGCTTAAGGAGCATTGTAAGTTGCCGATTTTTCGCTATACTGTTGATGGGGAACCGCAAACAACCGAGAGCCTTGAACTGACGCCGATTCAGATATTAACGAATGCCAAGATCGACCCCCAAAAGAATTACCTAGTCTTGATAGAGGGTGACCACCAGCAGTCGTACAAAGAC
>JBOGRL010000445.1:0-2918 GCA_050749505.1 Nitrososphaerales archaeon | reverse complement strand
GCCATACTCTTCGGACATTCCACATCTGGGTAACCTAATAGGTTCCGTATTGTCTGCGGATGTTTTCGCCAGGTTTCAGCGCTTAATAGGAAACGACGTGGTTTTTGTCTCAGGTTCCGACGAGCACGGAACTCCGCTTGAAGTCGAGGCGATCAAAAGGAAAGTTCCGGTAAGACAACTCGCTGACGAAAACCATTCTCGTATCTCAGATATTTTCACGCGATGGAGCATATCCTATGACAATTACACCAGAACGGAGTCAGATGTCCACAAAAAGTTAGTCAGGGAGCATTATACTGAAATCTACGGGAACGACTCTTACATCTTCACACAAGTCGAAAGGATTCACTACTGCGCTAATGATATGCGCTTTCTTCCGGATCGGTTCGTAGAAGGAATATGTCCTTATTGTGGTTTTGAAAGCGCGCGTGGAGACCAGTGCGATAACTGCGGCAGACCTCTTGATGCGGATAAGTTGATCAAGGCTTATTGCACAATCTGCAGACAACCAACCGAATTGAGGGAGACAAAGCAATGGTTCTTTGATTTGCCCAGGCTTTCTGATTATGTTTCAGACTACCTCTCAAGGGCAGAACTCTCGACGAATGTGATAAAGTTCTCTCGCGGATGGCTAAAGGACGGGCTCCGTCCAAGGTCAATTACCAGAGACTCCGATTGGGGCATCAAAGCTCCTTTTCCAGGCGCGGAAAACAAGACAATCTACGTGTGGATGGAAGCAGTGCTCGGATATGTTTCCGCCGTCATCGAGTATTTTGAGAAAAATGGTTCTCCTGAAAAATGGAGAGACTTTTGGCTCGATCCAAGTACAAAGACTGCCTTTTTCATCGGAAAGGACAACATTCCATTTCACGCAATCATATTTCCGTCTCTTTTGAGAGCCTCGGGCAAGAAATACAACGAGCCCAACCTAATCAGCTCAACAGAATTCCTGAACTTTGAGAATCAAAAATTCTCGAAAAGCAGGAGGGTCGGCATATGGACGGATGAAGCGCTCGAGATACTCCCAGCGGACTACTGGCGGTTTGCTCTGATTTCGCTCAGACCTGAAGCTGGGGACGTCAATTTTGGCTGGGATTCGTTCTCGGAGAAAGTTAACAATGACCTGAACGACACAATAGGGAACTTCGTAAATCGAACTCTTGTCGGCGTATCCAAGTTTGCAGACAACCATTTCGAGCTGAAAATGTCCGAGATTCCTCCAGCATATGCGGACATGGTAGCAACAGCTGTCGATCGCCACAGGAAAATACACGACATGTTTGCTAAAGTTGAACTCCAGTCTGCGTGCCGACTAATCACCGAACAGGGAGCAGAAGCTAACCGTTTCCTCAGCGCAACTGAACCCTGGAAGGTCGTGAAGCAAGACCGGAACGAAGCTCTTCGAATCCTGTACGTTTCACTTTCGAGCCTCAAGTTGCTGTCCTCCGAGCTCTATCCGATAATTCCAGACACTTCTCTCAAGATTACAAGACAGGCCAGCATTTTCAAGAAGACGTCTGGACTTCCAGAGTGGGAAGATACCTCGGTTGACCCGGATCTGCCGATTGTCACCAATGAAATAAAGCCGATATTTTACAAAGTGAACCCTGAAGAACTGCGCAACAAACTTGATATGATTCGCGGAAAATGAACAAACCAATCATAGGGGTTAAAACCTGTTGCGAAAAAGCATTCGGAAAGGAGAGGCTTTGAAATGACCGAGTCCACATCCCCCCCAACTTCAGCTCAATCACCGGCGCCCGAAGTCACATTTGACGAATTCAAGAAAATAGATATTCGCGTCGCGAAAGTGGTGGAGGCTACTCGTGTCCCTAATTCCTCCAGATTGCTAAAATTGATTCTGGATGTCGGAGGACAGAGTAAGCAGTGCATCGCTGGAATCGGCGCGAAATACGATCCTGAGCAGATCAAAGACAAGTTGATAGTGGTAGTGATGAACATGAAACCCCGAAGCCTGATGGGGCTCGTATCAGAAGTCATGCTTCTCGCTGCTGGTGATGGTCCCGAGATTTCTGCTATAACGCTTGACAGACCGCTAGAAGCGGGCGCGAAGGTAACCTAGCAACAAATGGAAATTAGCCTAAAATCGATTTTTGAGCAAGTAGAGAAATATGTCGATCCCCTACTGGGTAGCGACTCGCCCAACAGATTCAGCAGGGACGAGAATAGAATTCTTGCATTGCAACAAATCAACAGGCTAAACCAGAGGATAGGGATGATTGCGAGGTCAAACAAGGAAGCGGCTGCTGAAATGAAAACACTTCAGACTTTTATCAACAATTTGACAATTGGAGTCAAGAACGACAGCGCCCAGCACATTAGGTTCGCGTTGGATCAAGCTAGAAATCAGATAGCTTCGATCAAAATCTGAGAGTTTGTCAAAAAGTTTCAGAGTCAAACTTTAAAGCAGATAATGAAGCGCTTTGCTATGCGGGCCAGTCGTCTAGGGAAAACAGGAAGTTTCGGATAACCTGGTTAGGACAACACCCTTACACAGCATCTAGTGCGTGGATGGTGTGGGTCAGGAGTTCAAATCTCCTCTGGCCCATCTTTCTTCTGATATAGATCGTCGCTCCATGTACGCTGAGAACAATGGGGAAAATACGAGACCTGAGCCGTTGAACGAGACCAAACTTCTAGCGGACTTTGTACGCTGGTGTCGTGTTGACAAGCAGCTAGCTATAAGGACAGTTTACAAGCATCAGCTTAACGTGAAGCGATTTCTTGCAACCAGTAAGACTTTTGATAAGGAGAGTTGCAGAGCTTATCTTGAGAAGTTTTTAGGCCAAGTTCAATACCAAGATCAGCTTAAAGCTCTGAGAAGACTGGCGCAATTTCTTGAGAAGGAAAACGAAGTCAAGGGGTTTGAATTCCCCCAGATCCCTCTAAAACCAGGT
>JBOGRL010000444.1:0-2952 GCA_050749505.1 Nitrososphaerales archaeon | reverse complement strand
ACCGTCGGGCCGCAGGTATACATCCTGACCTCGCTACCCAACAACGGTTCAAATGTTTCTAGCTTGCGACCGAGAGTGTTGTAGAGTTTGATCAACTAAAGCGTCATTCCCGCACGCACAATGGGTTACACACTCACTTTCCCCGACAGGACAATATCAGCATTGATGAAAAAATGTTTCTTCTTTTCCTCAGGCACGAAGATGGAAAAAAATTGCGCCGGAGGGGGTGCATGCGGGACTCTCATAGACGCTCAAAAGCGGCGGAAGCGATCTTATTACTTTGAAATCGTGTTCCTGCTCGTAATATTCCGGTACTCTTCCTGCGTGAGCACCTGTACTGCCGGCTGGTGCTGTATCACGTAGACTGGAGAACCCGAGGGATCAGTCTGGGAAGTCTTCAAGACCTTCGTCAGGACGAGTTTTACGCCTAGAATGTAACCGTCATCAACCGAATAATAATTCCACTCTTCGGCTAGCGGCTTGAATCCTACCGCCTTTGCTGGGGGCATCTGGGGCATCATGGGTCGTTTTCAAACAACCAATTCGCCTGATTCCATCTTAAAAGTTTGCTATTTGGAAGAAGAAACAAACCCAGTTTACACTGGGATCTACTAAAAAAAAGGAGCCGTGCCGTAGTACTCCACAACGCAATTGGAAGGCTCGGATGGCTTTAGTTATGCCAACTTGCCGATTTTGAACATTTTAGTTCCGCAGGTTGTACAGGTTCCAGAGACAGCGGGCCGACCATTTTTCAGCTTGACCTGTTTCGGATTCTTGATCTCGCGGGACTTTTTGCACTTTACACAGTAACCGTTTACCATTCGTGCTCAATGCGCGTTCTCACGTCGTTCGTATTTAAGTTAAGCGCGTCCTAATACAATATTGAATCGGAGCTTTAAATATACAATGATCAGATGCTGCGTTTAGAGCGTGATTTTGATTGGCCAGAAGACTCAATGCCCCATATTTTGGAAAGAGATACATCGGCGATTCTGAAACAAAAATCTTGCACGACGTGGACAAGGAAAATCCGGGCTGCAAGATTGATACGATACCAAGAAGGAGGATTCAGATGTTCGAGTGGCTGAACATTCCAACAGAAATGAACTACGAAGGGTGCCAGTACTGCATGCCGGATCTCAAGATTTCTTCAAAAAACAGCGGGAAATAGTACGACGCGATCTAGAAATCATCAATGATTAAAAAAAAGTGTTGCGCGCGCGGGTCGGTCCTTGCCTGCAATTGGTCATCTTACCTGTTTTTCAACCGGTTCCGCTGGCGACCAAAAAAAAGGACGGGTCACAACTGGAGATGACAGGAGGAAGAAGAAATGCGCCGGGATTAGGCGGCTTGCCTTTCTCACAGAAGACAAAGACGTTCGAACATGAGGAAAAAGAAGGGGGAAAAACTGTCGCACGCGACAGTTTGCAGCTGAATTTTCAAAAACCATTTGCCGACTCATCGGTTGTCGGTCTGGAACGTCCCGCTCGGTGCTGCTTCCCCCTGCTGTCGCTCGTACTTCTCATTGATCTCGGTCATACTGTCTTTCATTCCGTCCTCGAGAACCTTCGGCTCTACTCCGCTCTGGACTCTTATTGGTTTGTCCATGAGAAGATTGTTGGGTAACACGAGAAATGCTCCGTTCGGCTGTTCCTGAATTATCGTGTTGAACATCCCGACTGACCTCACTATCCCGGAAATTCTTCCTCCGTTGCCGCTGTTGGGGATGCCATCAATGCTGATTTGCTGGCCTTCCTTGAGCGTACTTGCGATTGTTGTCGAGCCTGACACCATGGGAGGCAATACCGCCCTAAGCGAGTAGGCTATCGCTACGCCAAACCCGATCGCCAGGGCAGCAGCCAACCCCCAGGCTAGAGCTGTAGTTATCGTGTAGAGGATCCCTTCGCCGAAACGAATCTGAATCAGGGCGAAATTGAAAACCACGGCATAGATTAACAGCTCGACCACCAACCCGATGATCCTCCCGCCGCCGACTCCGTATCTCGGCAGCGTGTTTTCGATTTGCTTTCCTATCCATGACGCGGCAAGCGCTCCCACGAATACGATGATTATGACGGCTATGAGATCAGGAATCCAACCCAGGACTCCGAGCATGGACGCGGTGAGTGCGGGTATTCCGAGCGCGCTGATCGCATACACCACGACGATGAGGTAAAGCACCCACTTTGCGACAGTGACGACTATGTGGGTCAAGGAATGGCCCGATTTCGCAACTGTCTGGCCCAGGTTTGTGTGGCCGATGTGAGTCTCGAGATTTGATTTTCTCAAGCCAAAATTTAGAGCCGTTACTCCGGCCCTCACGATCAGATAACCAACGATGAGTATTATGAAGAACGCGATCAAGTTTGGAATAAACACTGCAACTTGCGAAAAGAAAGTCGTAAGTCCGGCGTAGAAGCTGTTTGCGATTGGAGCGGAAGCTAACGAACTTTGATGCGTCAGAATTATTTCAGATGATAATGGCATTGTCACTGATTACACTTTGTGTCTTTTGCCTTGAAGACAATTATAATTAGAGCGGTCAGGATGATAGGGATCAGCTACCGAGACCTTTTGTCCACGATATTTCTCTACTGATTCACTCTATTGTTCGAGATAATCTGGCGCTTTGCATCGATCCGGGCCCAATTTCCGTCGTAGCACTCTTGTTTTCCATCTTGAAAAAAGCGGCAACGCCTCGGTGGGACGAAGGGGAACTATTGCATATTCGCTAGCGATTACAAATCTAGGCCTTTGATTTTGAGCTAAGTCGCTGATTCGCCCGATTTGATTAGAAAGATAGGCATCGATTCGACTTGCTTAGCTTTTTCCCCCATGGGGAAACTAGAAATGTTCTTTGCTGGAAGAGTTTGAACTACTAACGCCAAAAATAATTGTTTCAAACTCGAACAAAAAAGAAGAGGAGGGGGTGGTCTCCGTACGCTTACAGGG
>JBOGRL010000443.1:0-2876 GCA_050749505.1 Nitrososphaerales archaeon | reverse complement strand
TTCCGATGCGCAAATTTTTCCACACGGACCTCGCGATAAACGTGGATTCAGGCATCAAAAGCGCCTCTGACTTGAAGGGGAAGAGAGTCGGCGTACTAGAATACAGCATGTCGCTGGCACTCTGGCTGAGAGGAATCTTCAACCACGAATTTGGAGTCCACCATTCTGACATCGAGTGGTACGTTGAAAGGGCGCCCGACAAGGGCGTTGGCGCAGCTTTCGGATTCCGTCCACCCTCGAGTGCAAAAATTCACTACGTTCCTGAGAGCACAGACCTCACCACAATGCTGGAAAACGGCGAGATCGACGCTGCGTTTCCGCAGTTCACATTCTGGAAGACTCAGATGGATCGGCAAAAGTCGCTGAATGATGCCAGAAAAGGAAAAGTCAGACTGTTGTTCCCCAACCAGAAGGAAGAGTCGATCAGATTCTACAAAAAGACAGGCATCTTTCCCGTTAATCACACAGTTGTCGTAAGAAACGACATACTGGAGGAGAACCCGTGGGTTGCCATGAGTCTTTTCGAGGCCTATCAAAAGTCCAAGGAAAAGAGCTACGAGAAGGTCGAGTCGAAGAAAAGAGAGCCTACAAATTACATCTGGCTGGACGACCTGACTCGTGAAGTAGAGGATGTTTTCGGACCAGACCCCTATCCGTACGGAATAAAGAAAAATGCGAAGATCTTGGACACAATTACGGGCTATTCATTAGAGCAAGAACTGAGCCCCAGAAAGGCGAAGATTGAAGACCTCTTTTTCAGGACAACGCTTGACTCTTAGTATTGGCATTGAAAGTCAAAAAGACGCCTTTTCATAAAGTCGTTGTGCTGGAAGAGAAGGTTATCGGCGGTTGCAAATGGCGCCTACCGGAGGAAGGAGATGACCCCATTGGTGAGGACTTTCTACACGGAAGAGTGATGTTGCGCCTATCAAAAAGTGTTTCAGATGGGAGATCATAATCAGCCATGATGACAGAATCTCAGAATATTGATGGTCTGAGGAAAAGTGCCCGCCTCTGGCTGAAGGATAACGTTCCAAGCCAGATAAAGGGATTGGCAAAGAACAACTGGCTACTGGGAACTCGCGAAATTGACGCGAAAAATATAGGCATGCTTAGAGAGTGGCAAAGGAAGGTCTACGAAGCGCGCATGTTGGGCATAGGTTGGCCAAAAGAGTATGGTGGCTGGGGCGGCTCCTCGCTGGAAGACCTGATTGTATTCGAAGAGTTTACCCAGGAATCGGTTCCTTGGGGAGGTCTGGGGCTTGGAATCCCGGTTGTGGGGCCGAGTCTGCTCGCTTCCGGCACGGAGATTCAGAAAAAGAAATACGTAAAGAGGATCTTGACCGCCGAGGATCTGTGGTCTCAGGGGTTTTCTGAGCCCGGGGCGGGAAGTGACCTTGCAAACATTTCTACTGCTGCAACGGACAAGGGAGACTATTTCGAGATAAACGGTCAGAAAATTTGGAGCAGCTACGCGCATCTGTCCGACCATAGCATACTTCTTGCAAGGACTGGAGAAGATAGATACAAAGGCCTCACCATGTTCATAATAGATCCGTTTCCGAGAGAAGGAATCACAGTACGCCCAATCATGGAGATAACTGGGAGAGGAGAGTTTAATGCAATATTCTTTGACAAGGTCAGGGTGCCTAAATCCGATATCATAGGGAGCGTTGGCGATGGATGGAAGGTCGCCATGGGGGTGCTGAACAATGAGAGGCTATACACGCCGTTCCAATCTATATCGATCTCAGAAAAAGCGCTAAAATCGCTCCAGCAAAAGAAACTGCCCGTAGAAGATCTTGCTCAAGACTTGATGGCGCTTCGAATGTTCTATCTTCGGCTGTTTGAGAAAATAATCAAGGGGAAACCCGTAGGCTCGGAATCGGCTGTTTTGAAGATTGTTTCCTCAGAACTCTTGCAACGAATCTACGAGTTTGCGGTCAATTCTCTTCCCCCAGAGGATCTCGTCAACGAGAACTGGTTCCAGATTTACCTTGCTTCGCTTTCGATGACAATCGGCGGGGGGACTTCAGAAATACTGCGGAACGTAGTTGGCGAGAGACTACTCGGCCTCCCAAAATGATAATTATTTTAGTTAGTTCTGAAAATCCCCGAATAGTGGGCCGGGATGTGCGCTATTTGTGCACACGCATAGAGCCAAAACGATCCTGCAATATTTTCGGCATTTCTTTCCTCGCCTCTTGAAATGAATTCACTCTGCCTGCTTGCGGATGCTATTTTGCACTAAACTCTTCAAAAGCCGAAAAGATCTCCAAGGCATTTTTTTGACTTCCTCGCATTATTTCGCTCGACAAACAGATTGACTGCTTTCATTAGGTTGATTATATTCTCACCAAAACTAAAGCCCGCAGCTCTTATTGATGATACACTCTCATTGTGGCCAGTCAGTAGTGATAGTTGGATATCCAAAGTAGATTTTTTGTTTCTCCAATTGAATTGACCGCTTTTTTCTATCTCAGGTTTTGTCCCTGCATTCACACCAGTTATTTCTATTCTCATCACTTCGCATATTTTGGTAAACTTTGGATGTCGATTTGATGAAGTAGAGCTTCACAAGAATTCTCACTTTGTAGGATTCTAGAATCGTTTTCCAGTCGTCTTATATGGAGATGTTTGGCCGAATCGCCGACTTGCCCCGGCCGACAAGAAAAAAGCCCCAAGCTACTGATTCGACCATCCCCTCTTACGCCGTAACTCGTTCGTCATCTGATGCTTCCCGAGCGAAGAAAATGCATGAATCAAAAAATCCTTCTCCCGCACCGTCCCTGGCAGGAGCTCCAAGAGGTTCTATCAGCAGAAATCTTTCCGCGGACAGTTCACGGAATCGCGAAGCGGGAACCGTGGGGCAGCCA
>JBOGRL010000442.1:0-3095 GCA_050749505.1 Nitrososphaerales archaeon | reverse complement strand
GTACAAGACTCCAGCAGATGAAAGCGGATCAGAAATCGATCGGAAGAGCTCCTGGGATGAGTGCGGGCATCGACAAGCTGGGAAAGAAGGGAATCCAGAACATCATCGTCGTAATGTCGGGCAAGGGCGGGGTGGGAAAGTCGTATGTGACTGCGATGCTTGCTATAGAGCTGCGAAGGCAGGGGTACGACGTGGGAGTTCTAGACGCGGACATTACGGGTCCGAGTGTTGCGAAGATATTCGGTCTCTCGGGCAAGCCGATGGCTGATGAAAATGGTGTGATTCCAAGGGTCAGCGAAACTGGAATCAAAGTAATATCGATGAACCTCCTTTTGGATACTCCAGACACGCCGGTAATCTGGAGGGGTCCGATCATTAACGGAGTAATTAGGCAACTATTCAACGACGTTAATTGGGGCGATCTGCACTTCATGCTGGTTGACCTGCCGCCGGGAACTGGTGACGCTCCACTGACGGTATTCCAATCGCTGCCGATAGATGCAGTAGTAATCGTTTCGACTCCGCAAGACTTGGCAATGTTAATCGTAAAGAAGGCGATAAACATGACTCGCCAGATGAACGTCCCGGTCGCAGGACTGGTTGAGAACATGAGTTACATGAAGTGTCCCCACTGCTCAGAAAGGATAGAGATGTTCGAGGAATCGGGGATTGAAGAGACTTCAAGCAAACTTGGCGTTAACTTTCTGGGTCGACTCCCATTCGATCCGAAGGTGAACAGGTTGGTTGACAAGGGACAACTTGAACTGTACTCTAGTCCTGATACTGAAGAGCTGGCGAGAAAGGTGCGAGCGGAGGTAAACAAACTTGCCGGTTTGACTGCGGCCCCGATAGCGTGGAAGCGTTCCGCCAATTAGGAGTCCCTTCGAGAAACGAAAGGGAAGAACTTTCAATATTTCAGCTGGGTTGTGTACTCACTCAAGACTTACTTAACATATCGCCTGTAGTCATCTCGGATTAGCATGAGCACCACGAGCAAGAACAGCGAGATTCAAAGTGCGTTGGAGTATCATGAGGCGACGAAGCACTCTGAGTTCAGCGTGCGAATGGGAGGTCACAGATTGGATTGGTCGAACAAACCACGGGCGTTCAAAATCTACCAAAGCGACCTGCCTTCCATCCCTCTTCCACACGAATTTCCTCATCCCAAAATGAACGCACTCGATGCGATTGCTTCGGTGGAAGCTGGTGCCGGCGCCGAGAATATTAATGCCAAGACAGTTGCGGAGGTCTTGTTCTTTTGCGCAGGACTCACCCGAGAGATGCGCATGGGTGATGAAGTCTACTACATGCGAGCTGCGTCTGCCACGGGTGCTCTTTTTCCAATCGAATTGTACGTGGTCTGCGGTGACTTGCCCGGGCTCGACGCTGGAGTATATCATTTCGGTCCGGCAGATTTCGCTCTAAGGCAACTGCGCGAGGGAGATTACAGAGGCATACTTTCTTCAGCAGCAGGAGATAACAAGGATATTATTTCAGCGCCTCTTACAATCGTATTCACCTCGCTAGCCTGGAGGAATTCGTGGAAGTACGAAGCTCGATCGTATCGTCACTGGTTTTGGGACTCTGGGGTGATTGCAGCCAACCTTCTTGCTACAGGTGTTTCCGACGGTTTCGTGACACGACTCATAATGGGATTTGTCGATGTAGAGGTAGAAAAACTACTCGGGCTGAAGGAAAGGCAGGAAGCGACTATTGCACTTGCACCCGTTGGCGTGGGGCTAAAGGATTTTCCAGCTGAAAATTCGGTAAGTAAATCAATACCTCCACTGCAACTGGAAACAGTTTCGCTTTCGCCAAAGGAAGATGATTATCCTCAGATTTGGAGCATGAACGAAGCTTCCTCCCTTTCAACAAATGAAGAGGTCAAGTCGTGGAACAAGAAACTGCCCGAAGTGCTTTCCAATCGAGAACCGGAAGAATCAAGTGATTTCGGGAACAGGAATGAGCTTGTTCGGCTTGATATTCAAGATGAGTGCAAAGATCAAAGCTTGCCGTTGTCTGAGGCTATCTTCTGGAGAGGATCGACGCGCAGGTTCGCTAGAAAGTCAATCTCGCTCGCAAAGTTGTCACAGATTCTTTATTCTTCGACAAGAGGAGTTCCGCTTGAAATCCTGACGCAGTCTGGCAAGATGAACGAAACTGGGAGTACCCTTGCTGACATCTATCTGATCGCAAACGCAGTTGACGGTTTGGCATCAGGATCGTATTTCTTCGATAGAGCACAAAAGTCTCTTGAACACTTGAAGCCTGGAAACTTTCGAAATATTTCTTCCTATCTATGTTTAGGGCAGCCTCTTTTTGGGAATGCGAGTGCGGTGCTTTTTCTGATGGATGACTTGCAATCTGTCCTCAAGGGCTTCGGAAATCGTGGCTATAGAGCTGCTGAGTTTGAGGCCGGAATCGTCGCCGGCAAACTCTATATATCTTCATACGCGCTAAAACTAGGAGCCTCGGGTTCGACGTTTTACGATGACGCCGTGACGGAGTTCTTTTCTCCGCACGCATCCAGAAAAAGTACGATGATAGCAGTTGGAATAGGAATCCCAGATTACAAAGCGCGCCCCGGTGGAATCCTAGTTGGAAAACTTTCAAGGGCCCAGCTTTTACGAGACACAGCAGAATAAGCTCTGTTACAGTCGACGATGGTTGGGTTGTAAACTTTTCAAAAGTACATGAGGTCATTGGTTGCGGGTGATTCATTAAACCGTAATTAGGCAGGCATGTCCTCTGCTCTAGATCTTCTTCCACTATATTTGGGCAAGATTCGAGACGATATATCCGGCCGCTTGAGGGAAATGGATATGGCCAGGAACCCATCTCTCCCATATTTTGGGTGATGACAGTGGAATCAGATGTGTTCTTCCTAGCAACCAGGGAAAGACCTACAAGTTTATGGCGAGGAAAAAAATTGTAGCTGTTCAAGGCATTTCTGTCGAAGGTCGAGTTCCTGACGAGGTATACGAAGTCGGGTTTACTCACGTGACACTTCCCTCAACTGCCTGAGATATAATGAACTAATACGCAGGTGCCATTTCTCAACGTATTGTGCTGAGGTCTTCTCCCCGCCCCAATTG
>JBOGRL010000441.1:0-4854 GCA_050749505.1 Nitrososphaerales archaeon | reverse complement strand
AAACAGTTCAAGATCACGAACATAGGCGACACGATGGTCAGAATCGATATAGTCGGAGCTGGGCGGAGAATCGAATCAACGCAATGTACGCTTGAATTCATAAAGTCAATCCTTAATGGGTACGGATATACTCCAACGAAGGAAGAGGTAAGCGCAGGAACGCTGCGCATCTTGGCGCAAAGAAGAGACGTGGGCTGATTTTCCTCTGAGATATTTTATTGTGCTTGATGCACACACCCTAATACAATTTGTCACAACTGTGCGAAGTTTGATAGATTATCTTATCTTGCGCTTGTTCGCTCTATCGAAACCGGTCAACGGGTTGTTTTGCTGAAAAGAAATCTCTACCCAGTAGGAAATTCTGATCGATCAACTATTCGGAAGGAACATGCGAGTAGCGACACTTTATGCGTGGTAGCAGTTTATGCTTTGCACAGTCGCGGCCTCTCCACATTAATAACGATCGGGTTCCAAAGACTGAAGTCAATCAAGCGCGCATAGAAACATACCCTGGAGTAGTGGGAATTTCAGAGAAATGTCGGCCGAACTGATGACCGAATCAAAAACAGGATACCGATTCCCAAAGACAAACAGGGTTGTAACGGGCAATAATTCTCGAAAGGGCAAAGGTTTGGGAAAACCATGCTACCTCTGCCGTGAACTGATAGACGGGTTTCCATATTTTTCTCATCTCTCCGGCGGTTCTCACCACACTCATTACTACCATGTTGCATGCGCAAAGAAAATTCACATGATGTGATAGCCTAGCGTTGCTTTTGGATCAAAGTGATCTTTCATATTGATGAGGCTTTTTTTGAAATTGCTTCAAAGCCTCCGCAAGTTGTCAACTTGGGCGCATCATTTTCAGGCAGTTTTTTCAACCTTCTGAGGCTGCGGCTCTCGCATCTTTTCGACCGTCTCCTCCGGTAGCTTCGCCTCTTCTTCATGCTCCAGGCCATACAAGTACCTCTTCCCTCCAAGAGCTGAAGCAATAGCAGCGACGAACGCAAAACCTGCATTGATGTAGAGAGCCAAACGCAAAGCGGACATGAAAGCGGGCGCAAATGCACTTGGAAACCACGTATTGCTCGTCAGCGTAGCGATGGCGCCAGTACTCAGAGTTCCGGTCAATGTCTGCGGAAGTGCGTTCAATATTGTCTGCATTGGATTGAAACCGAGAAACGCAGAAAATATCGCGGTTGTGGGAGCTATCTGTCGAAAGACTGACACTCCTAGTTGGGGTGCGCCGGCACTGGTGGCAGCAGTCGCAAGTGCGCCAGGGAGATTTGTCGCCAAAGCCAGCGACACGATCGTGAAAAGAATGCTTGTTCCTATTGTGTACCCCATATTCTGCATTGTGCTCCTCATTCCAGAAGCTGCTCCCCTGTTTTGGGGAGGGACTGAATTCATTACCGACGCCGTGTTAGGCGACATAAATGTGCCCAGCGCCGCCCCGCTTGCAAACATTAATGCAGCGAAGATCAAGTAATTAAAATTGTATGAAAGAGTGGACAGTAAGAGGAAGCATATTCCGGTTCCAAGCATGCCCAGAGTTGAGAATCCTCTTCCCCCAAACCTGTCTGACAAGTGTCCGCTCAATGGTCCGGTTACAACAAAACCGACCGAGTACGGGAGCATGTAGATCCCAGCCCACAGAGGCGTATCTTGATAACTGATGCCGTGCAGCGGCAACCACACCGCCTGCAGGAGAATCACAAACATGAACGTAACCCCTCCTCGAGCAAGTGCCTGGAGGAAACCAGCAAAGATACCAGTCGCAAATATTCTTCGTTTGAAGAGATCGAGCCTGAACATCGGGTCTTCAACTCGCGTTTCAATGAAGAGGAAACCGGCAAGGAGTGCAAATGCCGAAATCAAACCGATCACAACAAATGGGTCAGACCAGCCCATCGGAGCGCTGTGATACGGATTTATTCCATAGGTAATGGAAACTAGAAGAAGTATTAGGCCGGATGCGAATGTTACGTTCCCCCAGATATCGAGCTTCTGGTTTTTCTTGATAGTGGCCAGCTCCTTCAATTTGAGATACGACCAGACTGTTCCGAATAGACCAAACGGCACGCTGATGAGGAAAACATATCTCCAGTTGAGAGTAGCAAGTACTCCCCCGAGAATGAGCCCTAGGACAGATCCTACCAGATATGACACTTGGTTTATCCCTAAAGCTTTCCCGCGCTCGGTCGGCGGGAACGCGTCAGTAATTATTGCAACACTATTGGACATTAGGAAAGCTCCTCCGATTCCCTGGACTATCCTGAAGAATATCAGCTCCAGAGCCCCCGAAGGTCCGGTACTCGGAGTAAGAAAAAGCAGCAGCGAGCCCACTGTGTAAATCGCGAACCCGAGATTGTACAGACGGACGCGGCCCAGCATGTCAGAGATCCGGCCGAATGACACGAGCAGGGTGGCTGTTACTATGCTATACCCGAAAAGAAGCCAGAGTAGATACTGAAACGAACTCAAGGGATTGATCTGAATCCCTCGAAATATGGAAGGAAGCGCAATCAAAACGATATTGAGATCTATTGACGCAAGTACCATCCCGAGAGTTGTGTTGGTTAGCGCTACCCACTTGTACTCCACCGCAACTACTCTTCTCCTTGTCCGCCTAATGTTTAGAGGAAATGAGTGGCTCTTGCTTTTTTCTTCCTTGTAAGTTTGATACTCCGGTATCTGATTTTCCTACATTGTTCTTGATCATGGAAAGTGATGATATCAGGTTGTTCAGCTGCGGCTCGGACAGGCAGTGCATGAATTCAAAAATTTGCCTTCGGTGAGCGCTAGAAATCTTTCTGTACAACTCCGAACCGCTGGAGGTAAGCTCTACATTTACAATCCGACGGTCTTCACTTTCTTTTGTTCGCCTCACGTAACGCCGCTTTTCCAGGTTATCCACTATCGTTGTTACGTTTGCAAATGTCACAATTAGCTCCCTTCCTATCTCATTCATAGGAAGAGACCTATTTTCTGAGAACTTTCCCAGAATTCTAAGGACAGCATACTGGGGAGGAGTGAGTCCGTGCCGTCTGAGGTCTGAATTTACCTTGGAATAGACCGTCCTGTAGCCATCAGCCAAGCTGCGCCATGCAAGATATTCCAAACTATCGTTTTCCTGGGACTTCAAGTTGCAAGATTCCTCTCTGGCATTTTTCTTCTATTTCCAATTACTTTGAAAAGAGTAGCCAAAGATTGGTAAGAACATTGATAATTTAAGTTTAAAGGAGTGCTCGCTCATTGAGTTACTGACCACCTTGTGCCGCCCAAAACGGGGTTCTGGAGCTGCTGACTCTCGATTACGCGGATTATCTGCTTTGTAAGAATGAGAAGCGATTACAGGCATTCGGTTCGACTTGCCAAACCGCGTTACTCGCCGGCTCTGACGTATTAGTTTGTAGTCTGCCGTATCTAACAGGCTCCCCTCACGCACGACACATCGTCGCGAACCTGCATTTAGCCTCAAGAAGCGCACAGTGATAATCGCGTACTAGGCATTGTTTCATTCGGGTTTTGTATTTTTTTTCAAAGTACGGAGCTGAACGAAACAGATTGCCAAGAAAGCAACAAATCAAGGGAGATGCAGAACGGATCAAGGGTAAAGTAGGAGTTACTGCAGGAAGGACGACAGGAAACCGAAATCAGATAATCGAGGGCCAAGTGGAGCAGGCAAAGGGCACCACGAGGAAAAACATAGCAGAGAAAACTCAAGCGGATACGATGAGAAACACCCCGATCGACGGATTCTTTTCTCGCAGAACGCCGTCCAAGAAATTTCTCTTTCGCGCTCGCTGATTCAGAGAATTTTTCAACTTCTCTCGAGAATCTTGACGTCCGAAATTCCACAGTTGCCACACTTGTAAGTGACACTGTTTGCTCGTCGAGAAGTCTCGATCATCTCTCCACCACAGCAGGGACACTGCGAAGTAGTGCTGCTACTCAATTTCCCAAAAGACCTGCAAAGAAAATTTCGCTTGGTTCTGAGATAAAAAGGAATGCCATAAAGCCAAGTGCATCACGTTAGTCCTATAGTAGTCTTGGGAGACCTAATGCTAAATAGGGTGAACTGAACTCTCAATCCGACGAGAGCATAGTTATGTGGAAATTGCTTCAAGTCGAGTCGGAGCCTGGCCCGCTGAGAGACCCAATTTTGCTGGTCGCGCTTTCTACCTCGAACCCACAGTTCCGGATTTTATACTCCCAGGCAAGGGAGCTTGCAAGAGTCCTCCAGAGAAAGCTGAACTTTCAGCTGGCTGCTACCCTGTATTCTTCAGCTTTGCCGCCTGAAGTCAAGGTTTCAAATCACGGCGTGGGCAGCCTAGTCTCCAATAGTTTTTACATTTACTCGGGTAAGGAAAGAGACTATCTGTTGCTTTCCGGTCACTCGTCTCCGACGGGAGACGAGTACGAATACGGCGAAGTTGTTTTAGAATATGCAAAACAGCTCGGGGTGAAAGAGATGATATCGTTTGGGGCTCGCTGGACAGACTCGGTCTTGCCGCCGCTGGAATCTCCGAAAGTCACTGGGTTTGCAACCGATGAGTATGGAATCAACCGCTTGAACGAAGCAGGTGTCACAATTCTCAAAAATGAATCAGCGTTCTACTTCGGAAACGTGATAGTCCCTCTGGCGAAGCTCCATGACATACGCGGCTACAAGATCTCTGTGGACCACGGCGAGCCTTCTCCCCACCCCAAGACATCGATTGCGTTCCTCGAGGTGCTTTCAAAGATGATCGGGCTTTCAGTTGATGATTCTGATCTCCACCAGCAATCAAAACAGCTTGCTGACGCGTTACAAAGGGCGGAAATTGAAGGAGTGAGGGAAGGAGACGGAGC
>JBOGRL010000440.1:0-2401 GCA_050749505.1 Nitrososphaerales archaeon | reverse complement strand
GTCATAGAATTCGTGGAGTTCAGGCAGAGCAGGTCAAACGCGAGTGGTCAAGATTATTTCGGATGGAACAATCGACTTTAATCGACAAACGCGTGAAGGCAGGAAATCTTGACAAGAGAAAAATATTCTCTTTTCGTTTCCCTTTTTGGCGACTAAATCTGATTCTCAGACGCTCAGACAGCATTCACTTGCCTCGCTTTTGGGCGTTCAACCTTCCTTTTCCTTTCGGTATGCGATGGCTGCCGTGGCTCCTATGAGAATGAGGATGATCAATACAGCCAAAGCCACGTAGAGTACAGGCGGTGTTTGCGAGCCTGCTTTCGTTGTGGGAAAAACCAGGTTTCCCGTCACAGTTTGAGTTGCCGAAGTCTGCAAATTGCCAGGAGAAGTTGACGCATTTGTTGACGCGATCGAAGAAGAAACAGTAGGAGACCCTACCACAAATCTGGCGGTCAGATTCAAGGCGTAACCAGCCTTGAAAGAAAGAGTTGGAGAGGTCGCATTTGCGCTGAAAATTGTCGAAGATGAAGAACTCCATCCGACAAAAGAAAACCCATTATCCGGTTGAGCAGAAACGGCAACATTGGTTCCTGCCGGAACATCGATTGTGATGGTTGAGTTTTGGCTCTGAAGTGTTCCTGAGCTTGGTGGGGCGACGTACTTAACCGATCCACCTTCTGCGGCAATTATGGTTATGGGCGAATAATATACGGCTACTATCTGCCCAGATCCATTAACTCGGGCCGTAGCAAAAGTCTCCGAATCATTTGTAATATTGATCTGCGACGGATTGGATGTAGTCCAAGAGTAGAATGGATATTCGCTTGATGTGCCCGCATTTAGAACTATGGTTGCAGCTGGGAAGTACCATTCGGTGCCGCCCGGGCTGGCGGAAGCAACATTCAGAGGGTCGGTCAAAACCGATACCTGAAACTGTTTTAAGAAATTGATAGAGAGCGACACGGGGGCCTCTACAGACATTGTACCATTCGGGACTGTTGCGTCGTATCTTGTTCCCAACGTCGAATTATAGCCAATACCTGGGGCGTTCCAAGGGTATGAACCAGAAAATCCTGAAAGAAGCAAAGCGTTGGACGAGGTTGTATAATTTTCGCCATTCAGAAAAAATGACCACGATGTCGAGTTGGGAAGGCCGCTTTCAGTTACCGTAATAGGAAATTGTCCCTGGTTCAATCCAATGGCATACAGTTTCCCAAAAGGGGCTTGGCTGCAGGTAAAGCATGCGGTTCCAAGATAAATTGCACCGTTCGATGCGATCGCTGGCGAGCTCTGTAGCCTGTCAGTCGATCCAAAACCTGAATAATCCCAGATCAAAGTTCCTGCAGATGTAAATGCAAGAAGACTAGATCCGATGGTTGTAGTGTCTTCTACATAGAGATTGCCGCTTGAATCGACAGCAAGTCCTGTGACTACTCCAAATTGAATGCATGTTGTACCACCAGGGGGTGTGTAGCAACTCAGCTCCCACCTGAGCGTGGGATTGTCTGGAAAGAAAGACATCAGATTAGTTCCAGCCGCGTACAGGCTCCCGTCCGGACCGATCGCTAGAGGTGTCTGCGCATGATGAAGTGTAGTATTCTGCCACAATAGAGTGCCAGACGGAGAAACCGCATCGAGTAGCCCTCCAGAAGTAATGACATAGATAGCGCCGTCTGGACCAACCGTCGGGGAGAGGTTTATGCTACTTGTTCCAGCGTTGAAGGACCACTGCAGCTGACCTGTCGGGCTGTATGCGAAGAGATTATCACCGATCAGATTCTTGGCACCCCCGCAATAAATCGTACCGTCCTGTCCTAATGCGACTGCTGACCCTCCGCATTGCGTCTGAACCGACCACGCGATTTGTCCCGAAGGCATTATTTCATACAGCGTCTGGTTACTCACCAAATAGAGAGTACCACTCGGGCCCAAAGTTAGAGGCGAGGGAGACGTACTCGGGGATACTGAAACATTCCATAGAAGAATGCCATTTGTTTCGTAAGCAAAGACATGTTGTGTTGTTGGAACGAATATTACCCCGTTCGAACCTATGGCCGGAGTCGAAGAGGCTTCGCCTATTTTCACCGACCAGGAGTATGAGCCATAAGAATTAATTGCATACAGTCTGTTGTTGTCGCTCACAAAATACACAGTCCCGTCTGATCCGATTACGGGAGAAGAAACAACTGGCCCGATGGGACCATATACCCACTCGGTCTGCGGGTTTGATGGACCGTTGTTAGTCGAGAGCGAAGTGTGCTGCGGATTATTTTGATACATGGGCCAGATTGGAGGGTCGGGAGAGAAAGCAGAAGCAGCAAGGCCCGAGGAGATCGGCGAATCACTCCTGACGGCAAAAGATGTATTCACCGCGGTGATTAAAACTAACAAGATCAAAATG
>JBOGRL010000439.1:0-4385 GCA_050749505.1 Nitrososphaerales archaeon | reverse complement strand
AAAGATGATCCATATCTCCTCCAGCGGGGGTACACCGTAGGGCGATCTGGAGGGCGCCCTTTCAGCTAGAGTCTTTGACTGGAGACACTATTTTTCAAGGTAGGTTCCACCTCGGTATCGAAATTTTTGACTTTTCTTCTCGATCTTCGATTTGAGTCCAAGTATCTGTGTGTAGAACTCGACTAACCCTATCAAGATCGGGTTGCCCGTATCTCGACTTGGCAGTGATAGATCAGGTAGCACGAGCGATTCGCGCCCGCCCGCACGCCGCTCAGATTTGAGCGCCCTAAAACCCGTTAACTTTTCTGAGAACTTTTTTTGAGATGAAAAATGAGGGAATCCATTCCGTGGAGGCATGCGGGCAGATTCACGCTACCGCGAAAAAGTTGATTTCGCAGCAAGCCGGTTTGATCCAATTTGAAAACCATATTCAAGACATAGGGGTTTCAAAGCTTGAAAAAGGGGCAGATTTATCATCCCGGACGAGTTTCGCAGAAGGCTTGAAATCAGGGGGTATTTTTCTTGGATGAGCGCAGTGCAACCACAAAGCGCGAGGGAGGAGGAGTCTGTTCCGGCAGTGTCAATTGTCGATATTTTCCTGAGAGCAAGAGAGCTTGAACGCAAAGGCCATGACGTTATTCACTTTGACGCAGGAGAGCCTGACTTTGGTCCGCCAGAGCAAGTCGTGGATGCAACAATCAGGGCGCTCAGGGAAGGCAGGGGAAGGTACACCGAATCAGCAGGCATCCCCCAAGCCAAGAACGCGATTTCTCAAAAACTGGAAAGAAAATATTCCTTGAAGATTTCGCCGGGTCAGATACTCGTCACATCGGGCGGTAGAATCGCACTTTATTTCTCGTATGCCATCTTACCAAAGGGTTCAAAGATCGGGATCATTTCACCCGACTGGCCAGCTTACAGAAACCTGTCTCAGTTCATGTCGTACAAAACGCAATTTTTCAGGACCCGTCTTGAAGATGGTTGGAGCATCGATCCGGATGAAGTAAAGAAAAGCGACTGTAATGCTCTCGTACTTAATTATCCGAACAATCCAACAGGGAAAATACTCGACCCAAGAACGTTTGACGAGCTGGTTCAAATCGCCAGAGAAAAGAATATGGTGCTGATCAGCGACGAGGTCTATTCAGACTATATTCTGGACGGCTCGAATCGATTCAAGAGCGTGCTTGAGGTTACCGACCTTAGGTACGTGCTGGTGACTTCACTCTCCAAGAGCTATTCCATGACCGGCTTTAGGGCGGGTTACATCGTTTCGGACGATAAAACAACCGCACAACTAAGCAAACTAAACAGCCTGATCATGACCAGTGTACCCGAATTTGTTCAGTATGCGATAATTGCCGCGATGGAGTGCGATGATTATGTCAAGGAAAAGGTCAACCTGATAAGGAAAAGACGTGACGTCGCTACTCGCGCGTTGAAAAAATACCTGAGCGCGGAGCTTTATCTGCCAGATGGATCGCTCTATGTGTTTCCGAAGCTTCATTCTCCGCGCGGAGCCTTCAACTCTGAACAATTTGCAATAGAGGCGCTCGAAAAACAGTTTGTGTCAGTAACTCCCGGCACATCCTTTGGTAATTCGTTCAGCGAATACATCAGGATTACCTTGCTGCAAAGCGAAACGCGCATCGAGGAAGGAATCATGCGCATGGCAAACGCACTCAGATAAAACGATCTCCAATCGCTCTCATTCGGAAACACGAGTTTCCACAGTTCGTGCCAGCAGGAATTCAAGTTCATCCAGTGCGATAGATGCCCTAGTCGTCACATCTCTCCTTCTTTTCCTTTTGAAAGTTGAAATCCTTGGCTCCCACTTTTCGAGCCATTCGCCGAGTGATGAAGGTACCTCTTGCTGGCGCCCTGCACGAAACCCCGCTGCCATTCAGGTCTTTCTTCCTCTTCCAGGAGGGTCAGGAGCCAATGGTTTAAGTTTTCTGATCATGGGCTACATACCAGATTGCATCATCTCTTATGGAGGTTTTGTGTCTTGTTTTTCTATAATTCAAATCAGATAGTCGTAATTCGTACCAGAACTTGTGGTACGCCTTATTTAGCGCTCAATTGAATCTTTGAGAAAAGACAAGAAGCTGGTGAATATTTTGAGTTCAACACCAAAAACGTCTACTTTGAAGAACAGAGAGAGAGGAATATTGTACGTCAATTTTGACGGCCTATGCGAACCAAAAAATCCTGGAGGTGTCGCAACCTACGGCTTGATCATAAGAGCGGACGGCGACATATTGCTCGAAGATTCTGGCTTGGCTTATGCCGAACCCTGGACAGACGACGCGTCAAATAACGTTGCTGAATACTCGGCGATAATCAGAGGCCTGGAGTGGCTGGATGGCAAGCGAGAGTACCACGACGCTCCGATTGTGATACGTGGCGATTCGAAACTGGTCATAAATCAGCTCAAAGGTCTGTTCAAAGTCAAGTCGATGAGGCTGGTGGAACTTCATCATAGAGCGAGGGAACTCTTATCGCACTTTGGAGATGTAAGAATGGAATGGATCGACAGGTCGCAAAATGCTGAAGCAGATCTCCAAAGCAGGATTGCATACAGAAAGTATATGAAGTCGCATCAGGGAAAAGTTGCACGCCCTAGTTTTTGAGCGCGATTTTTTCCCAGGCTTCCCGGTTTTGCTCGAATAGAGCTTCTGCTTCTTCGTCATCCACCCACCTGATCATGGCGGGTATGTCTGCCTTGCCTGCTTGAGAATAAGCCACGAACACGTTATATCCCTGAACGAGTTCAAACCGTCCGTTTTCTTTCGGGCGGACGACTATCGGCGGCAGCGTCTCAAGGCTCTCTGCGAAACTCTCAATGTCGCTGACATCGTATCTTCTCGATTCGGGCACGATGACACTCTCAACCGGTATCTCCGATGCAAGATAAGCGTCCTTGCTGTCCAAGGTTATCGCATGTAGAATCTTCCAATTTTCCACGTTGAGCGGATCACGTGATCCCGAGTATCTCGCCCACCAGCTCAAGCTCTGGCTCATCAAATATTCAAAGTTGGTGGCAAGGCTGGCATTGTCGACTGATTGATCTGAAGTGTTTGACAATAGTATGCAAGTAAATTTCTTCGTATCTCCTGCCCTGATTTGCTCCAGGTTCACCGATTTCTTGAGCTTGTCGACCTCTGGCATGCCACGGCTGACGAGTATGTCAAGAAAAACTTCTTCCCCGGAAGGATCTCTTCCCATAGACATCCTGAGTGAAAGGCTGTTCCGATGAGCCACCCTCTGAAGAACTTCTTCCCTCAGCCGGTCAGTGATATAATTGTTGTAAAGGATCTGTCCAATCTTCGCCTTTAGCTGCTCATCATCTTGACTCAAGTTTTACTCCTTCATCTTTTCAGTGACGTACAGCTCTCGCTTAAACATGGTGAGCAAAAATTCCATGTTGCGGCGAAGACTTTTTTTTCTCAACCACGGGGCCATTTGCGCTAAGGCGCGTTCTCTATGTAGACCGACTCGCCGATTTGCATCCTTGGATGCAAAATGTATAGTAGTTCGTTGTGCACGAAATTTAGGTTGGTCTCGCAGAATGGAGTAGCCAGGCCCGGCTCCATCATCTTCTCTTCTTGTTCCACGGTCTCGGATTCCTGCTTCTGTTGCAGAACCTTTTGGTTCATGTTCCTCTCGAAACTGGTACGACTTTGATTTATTTTAACCGGTTGAATGAATAGTCGTTATCAGTTCTCCCTAGTCAAACCCCGATCGGAGCTGCTGGAGCGAGTAGAAATTCCTTTTAGAGACTTTATAGGAGCTTAAAATCTATCAATCTCAGTTAGCGTGGTGGAGAATATACCCTTATGGCCGTTGAAGAAACTCAGCTTCTGATCAGAAGAATCAAGGACGGAACGGTGATAGATCACATTAGAGCGGGCGAAGCGCTCCGCGTACTCCAGATACTCGGAATAACCGGGAAGGATGGTGAGATAGTCAGCGTTGCCATGAATGTCCCAAGCTCGAAACTGGACAAGAAAGACGTCATCAAGGTTGCGAATAGATTTCTAAAGTCTGAAGAGACAGACAAACTCGCTCTCGTAGCGCCCCAAGCAACGATAAACATTATCAAGAATTACAAGGTCTCGGAAAAACGCAAGGTTGAGCTCCCCACAATCTTCAAGGGATTGCTCAAATGCCCCAACCCCACGTGTGTTTCAAACATGCAAAACGAGCCAATCGTTCCTACAATCGACGTTGTCGATAAGGACACTCCACTCCTCAAGTGTCGATTCTGTCAGAGACTCATAACATCGAGCGAGACCGTTCTAGTCTGAGAGCCACTAGCCTTTGACAACGGCGATCGGAGTCAGTCTCACCACCTTGGTCCCGATGCCCACGCGGTCTGAGAC
>JBOGRL010000438.1:0-4177 GCA_050749505.1 Nitrososphaerales archaeon | reverse complement strand
TTCCTGTCGAGTCGACCTCCGAAAAGCTTTCTTCCTCGCCCCTTGCTCTTGAAACAATTCCGTAGGGGTGCGGGATGTTCACGTCTCGTGAGGTTCCGCTTTCGATCAGCCCATGATTTAGCGAGGCGATAAAGTAAGAGCCTGGGTCTGGCGTCCATATCGTCGCATGCCTTGAAATATTCCTGATCTGATTTTCTTCGCTCGCCACGTAAAAATAGTTCTCGTCTTCGCCCAAAAGCAGCGGGCGGAATTTTGATCTGTCCGTCAGGGCGATGAGGTATGAATCGCGCTCATCAACATATCCGGCGACTACGGCGAATGGGCCATCGAGCTTCGCGCCCCTGTACTTCGAGAGCAGGTCAAAAACTCCCCGCGGTGCATCGTCCTCGAACGGGTTTGTGAGGATCGTTGCCGCGTCCCTGACAGAAAGCCCCTCGATGCGAATTAGATGAAACAGAAGTTTTGATATTACTTCGCTGTCAGTGCCAACGTGGCTCTTGTACCCCAGCGAATTAAGAAACTCCATGTTTGCGCCGAATGAGCTGATATCACCATTGTGGACGATCGCGCAGTCAAGAGAAGCAAATGGATGCGACCAAATTGGCGAAGACCCGGGAGAATTCGTCGGCTGTCTTGTGTGTGCAATCCACATGTCAGCTCTTTTCGCATCCTGATCTATCCCGTAGATTTTCGCAACATCAAGAGGATATCCGACCTCCTTGTACACGCTCATGTGCCTGCCATACGAAAAGATGCGTCCGTCAATTCTGCGGTCGGAAAGCAGCGAATAATTTATTTCGTCCACCTTCTTTTCGAGCTCCAGGTCGCACTCCGAGTACTTGAACTTGGATGAGAGCACGCCAAACCTCGGTCTCTTCGAGTCTTTGGGGGTGCGGATATTCGATTCCAGCGGACTACCGAGCAGTGTTGCGAGCTTTTCAAGTATGCCAGCTGCTACAGCTTCATCCTTGACGAATGCCGCGACCTTGTATCCTTCGCTTTTTTTCTCTGAAGAATCAAATGAGGCGTAACCCGCACCCATGTTGCTTCCTCGGTATTTTATGCAGGATATCGCTGCTACAGCAGTCAGGTTTGAAATCTTTGGCGCGTTGGGTTTTCGTATGACTCCGAAAACTCCGCAGCCATCCTTATTTACGGGCTGGCCGTACTTTGTATCGTACTGCCAAAAAATTTCTCTTTTTTCTTCCTCGACCAATTTTCTCAGGCGCCGCCCGCCGGTTTCACGCCAAGGTCTTTTCTGACGCTCGGACTCAAGTTGACCGAACGGAGTAATTCTCTGTTTCCTACAAGCGAAGAGGCGACGCTGCTCAAACCCGCCGCACCGGCGAGGAGCTTGATCTCCTTTTCGAGTGCGATCACGAAATTCTCAAGGTGCACGGTAGACTTTGCGCTGTCGAAGATGATCTGCTTGTCGAACTCTTCGTAACCTATCGCAGTTAGAGCAGCTCTTCCCAGCCCGACAAGATCTGCGCCGAGAGCTAGCAGTTTGAAAATGTCGTCGGCGCCGCGAATCGAGTTTGATTCTGCGATCAGGAAAAGAGGCGATCTGTTATTTTCCAACTTGAGCACTCTATCAAGCTTCGCAATGCATATTTCAAGCGGGATATCCGAGTCCGGCACGTCTTCGTCAACGAGGATTCCCGATACTGACTTGAGTTTTTGCATATTTGACCTGATCCATTCAATCTGACGCATTGAAGAAGGCAATCTGAGAAGCACTGTTTTCGACGAGTCAAAAGTCGCACCGCTGTTTGATAATTGATCGGGCCCGATCGATTGCACGCCGCTGAGGTCGTGGCTTGAAATCACGCGTTCAGAGTATCTGGAATAGTAACTTCCTTCTTCGTCTTCTCTGCCTGATTGTTGGCTTCCTGCGTCAAACAGCAGGCCGAGTGACACTGCAGTTCTGGCGAATATCTTCTTGACGTCGACCGGAGTAGATCCGGGCAGGTGAGCAAAGAAAAAGGGCGCCGCAAGGCGCATGCGAGTCTTCGGCACGTAGGAGAAAATTTCAATCTCTTCCCTGTACGGGTCGATGCTGGGCCTAGTCACCTGAGCACCGTCTGATACGAGCCAGTCCGAGATCCTTGAAGGCGGCTCGACAAAAGGAGCGGCGGTCGTTCCCATGCTTGAGATCTCGGCTTCGCCGGGAGACTTGCCCGTTGTTCCTGCCATTTCTCTCAGCATGTTTACCCGGGCGATTGTCCAGGGATTTTCTGATAATTTTGGAAGGGACTCTAAAGGTTCAGTTGACGACCCACCGACGCCCAATATTTCTCTGGTCTCTGAATTCATGCTTGGATCACACGACAAAAATTCTCTCCGGCCGATAAGTTCCCTTATGCTTCCGAGGCCCATCTTTTCAAGAAGCAGCCTCATCTCCTCTGTCCAGCCGTGAACCAGGTTGGAGAGCCAGATCACCGATTGATTCAGCGACAAGATCTTCGCCTGTCTTTCCGTGATCTTGTTCGTGAGCACTGCTGGGCAGTAACCTAGGTGACACTTGTGCACCATCAGGCAGCCGAGAGCGAGCAAAGCTCCTGTCCCCAGGCTCGTAACGTCCGCGCCGAGCGCGATCAGTTTGATCGAGTCTTCGGGGCAGCTCACCTTGCCCGCTGAAATGATCGTGAATCCTTCGCGGAGTCCTTCGCGTTTCAAAATTGTGTCAACAGAAGCAGTTGCGAGCTCAACTGGTATTCCCACGTTGTTCTTGACAACTGAGGGAGCGGCGCCCGTCCCTGCTCCAGCTCCGTCGATGATTATTCCCGCGGCGCCCATCCTTGCGATTCCTGAAGCGATGTACGGAATATAGTTGGTCGCGCCGACTTTGACAAATACAGGCTTCTTCGTCGCTTCCTTCAGCGCCAGTATACGTTGCCCTAAATCTTCAATCGAGTAGATGTCATGATGTGGGGCCGGGGAGATTGCGTCGCGTCCGATCGGAATCCTTCTAGTCTCAGAAATCGGCTGTGTTACTTTTACTCCAGGAAGATGACCGCCTATTCCGGGTTTTGCACCCTGGCCGATCTTTATGACTACAGCCTGTCCCTTCGTCAAACTAGAGATGTCTACGCCGAACCTGGCTGATGCCCACTGGACAGTGATTCTTTTGCAGTCCGCGACTTCTTTTTGCAGCCCGCCTTCCCCTGTTCCTGCAAGTATTCCTGTTGCGTCCGCAGTTTTTGCTATCGCGATGTTGGGGACGCCTGAAAGGGCTCCAAATGACATGTCCCCCAAATAAAGAGGCGATGAGAGCACAAGATCCCTTGCAAATCTGACGCTAGTATCAATTGAAGCTAAATCATACGCCGCCACCGGCCCGTCTTCTTCTGCGTATTTTAGTTTCAGGCGTAGCTCGTCGAGAGCTCGCCCGGTTCGCTCCGATTCTGGGAGAAAACATTCCTGAGTAGCGTGACCGGTCCGAGCTAGAGCCCTGATGTGAGAAATCTTCCACTTGGTCCAGAACTCTTTGGATCTAGGAGGCGGAATGGGCATGTACGTGGATACTTCCACCTTCTTCCTGACGCTGCTAGCTAATTCGTAAGAGATTTCAATTCACGCTCAATTATTTCTTTTGACGCGCGATTCATTCTTGTCCTGAGAGCAGAGCGGAATCGCGCAAAGTAAGCATTCTAAACCGTGACTCCGAATTTAATATTTCCTACTGGCTCGCGAAGACAGTTGATCGGGCGATTCCTTACGAGAATCATTTATTATGATTGCAGATACATAGATTTTGAATTTCAATCTTTTTTTTCGTCTTTTTTTGAAAGGGAGTAGCGCTCGAAAAAGAGATCTGACAAGTTTTTCCCAAACTCCGGGAAATTTCCGATCCGCGATGCCTTGGCAGGTGCTGCAAAGCCTGAGCGATCGATGCCGACGCAGATATCCAAGTCTGAGAATTTTTTTGTCGCGCTGTCGAGAGCGGCTGCTCCGAGGACTACTCGTTGAAAACTAACTGATTCGATGGCTTTAGGTGTTTCAGCTGAGATGCACTACTGGACCGATAATTCAACAGCACAATCAGTGGTTCCGGATGAGAATTGAGCGTTATGAAATCTAGCCATTCACTTTTTTTCCTGAGTAAAAGGAAAAGTTGGAATCGAGTGTAGATCCGCATAATTCACAATGCAAGAGGAGCAGAAAAAAAGAACCC
>JBOGRL010000437.1:0-3332 GCA_050749505.1 Nitrososphaerales archaeon | reverse complement strand
CTTTCGCTTCTTCGACCTTGTGGTCATTTCCCATAGCGAATAGAAATTCAGTCAACTCTCGCGTACCTCCCCCTCCGTTCGATCTCCGAAATCTGCTTTCTGATAACTTCGGTATTTTTGTTTCCTGTTTCCTTCGCGTAACCTTTCATGACGTGCTCATAGTCCCTGTTCGCAGATCCCCGCGACGATGAGGAACTTTTGATCGCCTGCTTCAAAAGGTGCATGTCTTCCGCCTTGTCCTCAATTCTCACCGACATGAAAGAGAGGCCAAAATCGATTACTACTATTCTGTCTTGAGCGATTATCACGTTTTTCGTTGTTAAATCGCCGTGTATGATTCCATTCGCGTGGAGTCTTGAAGCAAAGATCCCTAGTCTAGTAAGGGTTTCTCTTTTCTTTCTTCTTTGTTCTTTGCCGTCTTCATCCCGCATCGCTACTAGCAAATCTCCACGAACATATTCCATTATGATTTCACTTTTCATCGGATCAGCAAAGTAGACCTCTGGGCAGTCTACTCGCGCAAGCTTTGCACCGTGCAACAACTCTACCTCTTCCTTTGTTCGCCTAGTTCTGAGAATCTTATCAAGCTCTTGATTCCTGTATGATTTGGGAATCCTTAGCTTTCGTATTGCAGGCGTTCCGTTCCAGCTGGTGAGCTCGATTCTTGCTTCGGCTCCGAGTCTAGTTTCAAAGAGTTCAACAGGCAAAAAAATTGGTCGCGCTCCCTACCTCGGCAAATTTACTCGGTCGATTCTCCAAGATTGTTTTATGAATGCATTCTCCGGCTCGACAGCCTGACCTTTTGCATAGAATAGGAATCCTGCCGCTGCTATCTGCGAGCCGCAGTCACCTGCGAACTGCCTGGGAATGACACCGAGTTTTACTCCTCTAGAAACGCACATCATCTGTAACATTTCTGCGAGTCTTTGATTTGCGGCTACTCCTCCTGTAACAAGGAGTTCTGATTTATCCGTGAATGCAAGAGCTCTCTCTGTCGCCTCGACGAGAATAGAAAAAGCAATCTCTTGTACAGCAAAGGCTACTGATTCTTTAGAGTTGCCAAGAGAATAGAGATCCTTGGCCGCCGAAAGCAACCCCGAATATGAGACATCGTTTCCCTTGATCGCATAAGGAAGGTGCAAAAGCTCTGCGTCAGGCTTTGAATGATTTTTTGCAAGCGTTTCTATTTTTAGCCCCGCTGGCGAACTCAAGCCGAAGTTACGCCCTAATTGGTCGAGCAGCTGACCTATTGTAAGGTCGAGCGTTTCTCCAAAAATTTTCCAGCCTTCTTCGCTCCTGGCCGCTATGAGCGTGTGGCCTCCGGAAATCAAGAGCACGAGAGGATCGTTCTGTCCCAGGAGTTTTCTCCCAAGCTCAATGTGGCCTACTGCGTGGTTTGTGGGAACAATCGGTTTTTCAAAGTAGCAGGCAAGCGCGCGAGCAACGACCGCGCCCACACGCAGACACGGACCGAGGCCTGGGCCAGCAGAATACGAGATAAAATCCAGCTCTTTGACAGAGGTTTTTGCTTCGACCAGAGCTGCTTCAACTACGCTTGAGCTGATTTCAACATGGTGCCTGGAAGCTTCCCTGGGGTGTATGCCAGAACCTTCAGGCGCGCGGTATACATCTTTCTTGTCAGAGAGTATTCTGAAGAATTCTGCAGAATCAGCCGTACTATTTTCTTCGACTATAGATGCTCCGAAGGTGTGAGCCGTACTTTCTATACCAAGGCAAATCAACAATCAGATTCCTCTTCATGACTTTCTAGTCTTTCTGTAGAGATCGCCGGTTATCTCGATGTAGGGTCTTACGTCTATGAGAAAATCATCAAATTTTGCCCGTTCAAAGCGCGTTTCTGACCTGCCGCCCCTGATTACCTTCTTTTCCACGAGCACGATGCCCGAGCTCCTCTCCGCGTCTTTTTTCATGTCGGGGAAATATATCAGTACGCCATAGCCGGTTTTCTCCTTGCCCTTCGTGAAAACAATGTTGTAATACATGCTCATCGTTCTTACGAACTGTCGCAACTGCTTTTTCCTGCTTTCAGACCTCTTTACGCTGTCGAAATCCTGATTCGAAAGACTGTTGACGATTTCTTTCAAAGCTTGTAATTCAGACACGTGTTTCGTGTAGCCTTCCAGTTCGATAGGAAGGTCGTAAACGGAGTGCATGATGTCCTCCCACTCGTTGATTTGAGAAAACCTCTTGCTCAGCTTGAGCCGTCCCGTTCTTGGGTCTTCCTCGACGCCCATCTCCCTCCTGAGTTCTTCGTTTAGTATGTCCTCGACTTTCAGCCCCTGAAGTTGGGACTTTTGACTGCGCGGCATTCGTGTTGTCAAATCAAACGAAAAACCTTCATACACATATGCGTTCTGTCAAGCCGAGAATGCTTCTTTCTGGTCGGTAAGCGCATGTTTTTTGAATTTACTTCGGTTACTATTTCATTTTTCATACACTCAACCGAGGATTCCGAAAGACTGCAGGTTTTGGTCTGTGAAAGACTTGCAATGGGTAGAGAAGAACTGCATATTGAAATAATTCAAGGGCACTACGGGAACGAGATAATTTCTGCAAAAGCTCACCTAATAGGAAGGAGAGCATACGAGGTGAGCCTAGAAATATTCAGACGTCTATCTTCACGATCAAGAGAGAAATTGCTCGAAGAGCTTGACAGGTCAATCGACGAGCATGACTCGCTGTACCTCAGAATTGATAGACAATCGCTGGGCAGCGAATTCGGGTTGTCTGATGAGGAACCAGTACGCGTAAAGCTAAAACCAAAGCATAGAACGGGCGGTCGCGAGTCCATGCTCGCAAACTACAAGGATTTGATCAGATGAGAGCCAAGAAACGCTACCTCCTGCTACATACGCTTCCGAAAGACCTGCCGAAGGGGTCCAAGTTCCTGTTTCAAAACGAGCGTGGGTTTGTCATCAAGGCAGATCTTGTTGCAACAGAGCTGCTCAGAAAACACGCGATCCTCGTTTCCGGCGCGATCCGTAAGCTCAAAACGGCGAAGCGCAACTCCTAAATGATAGAAAATAAAGCTTCTTTTGGGATGAAGTGAATCGCCGTCCCAGACTGATCCCGGACTTGTCAAAAGCTCCTCTGGGAAAATGAAGAACTCGCGACGATACTGACCAGACATTTCGCCTTTGCATTAAGGCGGATGTTGATGCTCCGAACAGCTCAAAAGAGCATCTTTAAATTCCGTTCTTTGGCAGTTGTTCTTGTCCTCAACCTGATGGCTCTAATCGATAAGAGCAGACTCCTAGGAATAGTGTCGCAATTCAGCGGCAAGTCTGTCTTGGTCGTTGGCGATCTTATGG
>JBOGRL010000436.1:0-7861 GCA_050749505.1 Nitrososphaerales archaeon | reverse complement strand
TCGCACAATGTGATATTTTTTTGTCATTCTCCCTCAAACAAGGTATGCAAGCTTTCTAGAACCAAAGGAAGGATTGGCTGTAGAGCTGAATTGAGCAAGAAGAAGATGATCTCTTAAGCTCGGCGAGGATAGAAGTGAAATTTAAATGAGTTAGCATGTTGAGATCATCACGGCATCAACGAATCTGAAAACTCCCTAATTTCACAATGAACCTCATTACGGCCTCTTTGTCATCATGCAAGATTCATGAAAGTGCTGTCCATTCTTGATTACGGGCAGGTCGCTGGCTTGCCAATATGCACCCCTCAAATCATCATGTCCCGAGCTGTCGTATCTATCGCGATGCTCGCATGCACAACCAGAAAGAAAGACCTTTGAATGTGGTCACCAATAGTTGATTTCCAAACCTATTACTTAGGGCAATCCAAAAAACCATTGCCGGAAAGTCTATAGATTCTGCAGATATCTCGACTATACCATTGTGTATCCGCCGTCGACACTGATACACTGGCCTGTTACGAAGCTGGCAGCATCTGAGACTAAGAATGTGGCGAGTTTCGCAATTTCTTGAGGTTTGGCTAGTCTCTTCATCGGAATTTTGCTTACCTCATAATCAATCATATCCTTTGGAGCCCCCACGAGAGCATCGGTATCAGTCAAACCGGGGGCTATTGCGTTTACGTTGATGCCGTAAGCTGCAACCTCTCTGGCAAGAGCCTTAGTAAAACCTATGACGCCAGCTTTTGCGCCAGAATAGTCTGCCATCCTCTCCCAGCCTATTTTCCCAGAAACTGATGCAATATTCAGAATCTTCCCATATTTTCTTGAAATCATAGATCCCAACAAAGCCTTGCTACAGTTCATTGTGCTAAGGAGATTCCTGTTCAAAACACTATTCCATGTTTCAAAATCAGAATCAACGAAATAAGATAATTTCCCTCGGGCTGCGCCGCCAACATTGTTCACCAAAATGTCAACATCGCCATGGCGGTGTACAATAGTTTTGATCATTTTTTCAACTTCCGCCGGGATGGTAACATCCGCCGATGAGCCTATTGCTTCATAGCCATTCGCGGCAAGTGATGATGCAACATCTTCCGCCATTTTTTCATCCTTATCGCAGATAGTCAGCAAAACTCCCTCTTGTCCAAGTTCCGAAGCGATAGCCTTCCCAATTCCTCGGCCCGCCCCAGTGACTAGAGCCACTTTTCCCTTCAGATATAGTTCCAAACTGTTTAGGTGTCCCCCGAGTCCGGATGATTAAGGACTAGCAATTGTCGAGCGCTTGTCATAGTAGTAATAGTTCAGGAGAATGAGGCGAGAGATATTTCGCCTCAAAATTCCCTTGCACTATATGTCTATGGTCTTCGTCTCATCAAGTAGGCTGCTATTCCGCCGATGATGATGATGACAATGACAATGCCTGCAATTAGTTCGATTGTTCCAATGCTGGACGCAGATGTGGTAGCGGTGGTTGCAGTCGTAGACGCAGTTATGCTACTGTGAGTGGAAGTTACTCCCGATGTAGACGTGGAAACGGAGCCGGTGATGGAAGTCATGCTCGTGCTGGAAGTAGTTGAAGTTACACTTGTAGTTGAACCACCCGCTGGTTGCAGAGCGTTGAACATTGTCACATTTAGGCCGGTTGAACTAAGTATGTAAGATGACCAGCTTGTCCAGTGTGCTGTGTTATAAGCAAACAACTTGTCCGGATATGCTAGCATGATGACAGGCAGATACTGTGCATTCAGCAGCTCGATGTTACTTAGATAAGCTGCCTGCCCTGTGATATTTGTTGGTGGCGCACCGTCGAGTGCCGTCAGGTTGCTCTGGTATTCGACATCGGCGCTAGGAGGGTACTCCCAGTGGGTTTGTCCGTCGGCTGAGGCAGCGGCAAACCAGCCATAGCATCCAGGCGTCCCCATTGTATTGCACCCCTGTTGCCCGTCAAGCCAAGGCGAGAAATATAATGGTCCGCCGCTCGAGTATATTACCAAATTATTTCGGATGTTGAACGCATTTGAAGCGTAGTCGGCACCAAGGTTTTGCGTTGTAAGCGTTTGTGTCTGGGCGTTTATCCCAAGATTAGTGATAAAGCCAGCGACTTGTTTTTCAATATCCGGATCCCATGCCTTTGAACTGTCTGTATAGATTGTCAATGACATTTGTGTACCGTTTGGAAATCTGAGGGGTGTACTTGCGCCACCCCCACCGGTGAAACCAATCGAGTGCAGCAAATTCACAGCCGCAGTTACGTTATAGGGATATTGTTGTTCGTGCGAATTGTAGAATGGGGACGTTGACGGTACCTCGCCCTGAGCGTTGTTTGAAGGTACACCATAACTGAACAACGATTGTTGAACAATGGCTGAGGTATTGATTGAATATGCCAGTGCCTGTCTGAACTCTGTCATGTTGTAGGGGTACTGTGTGATATTGTACACCATATCTGTCCCAAGTTGCGGATTAGTGGTGGAGATGTGAAGATTAGAGTGACCTTGCAACGAAGGAGTATCGCCATAGGGCAAGTATCCTGCCAAGTCAGCCTGCCCTGAGACAAGGAATGGTATCTCTAGGGCTGAGTTTTCTACGAATATTATGTCAATCACGCACGCTGATGGTTTTTGTCCAGGCCAGTACGGATTGGGAAGCATTACTCCTGTTGTGGATCCAGAAGTGTAGTTTGCCACATACCAAGGGCCATCTGCTAATCCTGTACCGAAGAGAGGAGCAGCAGGCCCCTTTGCCACATCAGTAGGCGAAACAACAGGTGCATAATAATATAATGAGGCTCTGCTTGGGAACTGGGCGTCTGAAACATTAAGATTGAATGTCACAGTGTCACTATTAACGGCATGGACACCTACAACTTCACTATGCAGTCCTGCGAAATCATACTGCGGATTCAAAGCATACGACGGACTCGCCCACGTTACAACATCTGAAGCTGTTACAGCAGTACCATTAGACCAAGTAGCTCCAGGTCTGATGTGGAAAGTCCATTGAGAATAATTGGAATCAGATGACATCCAATTGGAGAGTGAAACAGTCCAGTCGAGGCTGCCATTCGGGTTTAGCGGAAATGGTGCGAGGCTGAGGTATTCGAGGGAAGCTATGTCGAAACTAGAAATGCCAGATGGATTGAGAAAGTTGAATGATTGCGGAATAGGCTGAGTTACATAAGTAACAGTCCTACTCGCAGGGCAGCTACTTGGTGAGCTTGCCGAAGTATTGAAGAATACTCCAGGTACCGCTAAACCAAATACGGCAGTGATAGAGAAAGCGGCCAATAACGAAAGTACTGCAATTGAAAGATATTTTTCTTGCGGCATTAAGTGACTTTCATAGCATAGCATTGTTATAGTATTAAAGATACCTAACAGCGTGATGGGTGACTCGCGACAAATTATGTTTCCAAGAGAACCAAACGAAACCAATCCCCAAAAGAAGCGCTTCACTCCGCATGATCTAGGCCAAACATTTATGCTTTAATATCTCCGATCCCAGCAGAATTTTTCGATGCCCGATTCGTACGATGGAATAATTATAGGCGGTGGAATTAACGGTCTGATCGCGGCTGCGTATTTGGCAAAGAGCGGCCTGAAGATCGGCGTTTTTGAGAGAATGGGCGAAGCCGGTGGAGGAATGCGCACGGAAGAAGCGACGTTGCCGGGATTTTATCACAACCTGCATGGCATCCATTGCAAGTTTCATGACACACCGATGTATTATGACCTCGAGCTCGAAAAATTCGGAGCCGGACTGATATATCCCGAAGTAAAGGTGAGCATCCCATTTAGCGATGGGAAAAGCCTGATCTGCCACACCGACCTAAAGAAAACTTGCGAATCCCTCTCCAAATTTTCCCAAAAGGACGGAAAGAAATTCGAGAAAATAGCCGAACAGTGGAATAATTGGTACAATCAAATCATTACTCCTGAAATATTCAACCCTCCTCTTTCCCAGCTAGAGAGAAAGGATGCAATCAGGAAGACGGAAAGCGGCGAGGATTACCTGGAAGCAGAATCGATGAGTGTTTCCCAGTACGCTAACGAACTCTTTGAGGATGACAGAAACAAGGGACTGTTCATCTGGGCTGCTTTAGCGACGAGCTATACCACTCGCATCCAGGGGATTTCTCCAATAGTCTTCTTCACTTTCATAACCTGGCTCACCAGAAAATTGTGCCTCGTCAGAGGTGGTACCCAGCAGTATGCAAGAGCACTGGTGCAAAGTATCGCAAGCAATCAGGGCGTCGTAAACTCTGCTTCGCACGTAAACAAGATCATTGTGAATGACGGCGCGGCAACTGGCATCCAAATTCAAGGTGGAAGAAAAATTACGGCAAACAAGTTTGTGGTAAGCGCGGTCGATCCCGTACAAACTTTGCTGAAGCTTGTAGGCGAAGAGCGCGTAGGACAGGACATTGCCAAGAAAATCTCGAAGTACAAATGGGAAGACTGGGCCATATTCGGCGGTCACCTCGCATTGAATGAGCCCCCAAAGCACAAGGCCGCAAAGCACGATCCTCGAGTGAACAAAGCGCTCAAGTATGTGATCGGCAACGAATCCTCTGAGGGTCTTGCAAGGCACGCTGCCGAGCTCGCCGGAGGCAAACTTTCAAGAGACCCCGGGTTCGGTGGCGGGTGCCTTACACTGTTTGATCCTAGCCAAGCTCCACCTGGAAAGCACACCGCGTATTTCTGGGCCGCGTCTCCGTATGAACTAAAAAATGGCGGCGCGGAAAGATGGGATGAAGTAAAGTTGGAATACCTTGACCGATGCTTGGAAAAATGGAGAGAGTATGCGCCCAATCTCAACTCCAAAAACATCTTGGCTAAAGCCGCTTACACGCCCTACGACATATCAAGGAAAGTCATCTCGATGGTCAGAGGCGGATTCAACCTCGGAAGGATCTCGCCGGATCAAAACGGCGCATTGCGCCCAATTGACGGCATGGGAAACTACAGGACGCCAATCAAAGGACTGTATCTAACAGGGGCAGGGACTCACCCTGGCGGTACGATGATCGGCGCGGCAGGATACAATGCCGCAAGCGTGATCGTCGAAAATCTCGGAATTGCGAAGTGGTGGAGCAATCCTCACCATAAATTAGTGTAGCTACGCATTTTTAATAGAGAACCCAACTTGGATACTTGATTCTGCGAGTAGCAATAGGACCAACCCTGTTTCTCATATCTTGTACTCCTTGCTGCGCCTAGTGTGGTCATTCACGAATCTGTCAAATTGGTCGTCGGTTCTGTACTTTGCCATGTCATACTTGTCAAAATGGATCATCTCATCTATGGGTCTCCTGTAGTGGGCCTCCGGCCTGTTGTTCGAAAATCCAACGGGTATCAAATGATAAACGTGTAGCTGTTCTGGAATTTGCAACAATTCCTTCAGCATCACAGAAAACCACGGCGAGGATACATCACTCAGCCACTGCGTGCTGAGGCCGAGAGTTTCAGCAGCAAGCATCATCAGCATGCAGGCATTGGCAAGCTCGCTGTAGAAGTGAGATTCCGATTTCTCCAGTGCTGTTCTGATGGGGTACGACCTCCAGACTCGCGGATCTCCCAAAACCACAATATAGACAGGCGCGTTTTTGAAACCCGATCCAGAGCTGAAATTTCCAGGTTTCCCGCTGGCTGATTGGATCTCGCCTTTCTGGAGGAGCTGTTTTTGGAACAGTTCGGCTATTTTGTAGCGTAGCAACCTGTTTCGGATAACGATAAACTCCCACGGCTGGCCGTTCCCTCCGGAGGGAGCCCAGCGTCCAGCTTCGATTATCTTCATCACGTACTCGTCGGGCACTGCCACATCTTCGAGATATCCAGTTCTAACACTTCGACGAGCGCGCACCAGTTTAAGAAAGGAGTCAATGCTTGGCTTGTTGATTAAACCAGCGGTATTTGCCATATCAGAAGTTGGTTTAGGCGCTCAACTTTAAGCCTTTCCGAATCCCATCTTCTTTCATCGCAAATTCAATTGTTAGAAGTGTTTCGTTTGGAGTAAGAGGGGGAAGAGTGAAAACACTAGGAAAGTCCTGCCGCTCCACAATAGGTTAATGTTCTTTGTTATTTAGTGCTCTCGCCGAATTTCTTCAAAAACTCCTTGCTCGCACAAAAAAGATTGTGGCTGGAAGTTTACTCGCTCTATAATAGCCAGTGACGTTCCTCATCATTTCGAATTCACATGGGGGGGTCTAAGTGTCATTAGATCGCAAGCACTTACCGCTTTTGCACTTGCGTTAGTTTTCACCCTCCACAGTTCTCAAGCCGTGCGACGACTGTTCGATGGCGCCTGCTTTTTTCAATTGCGCCGACACGATGAGTACACTTTAATCGCCTTTCTCGACAAAGAGTTCTCAGTTTTTCAATGACCGCATCTTCGAAAGAGCGATTCTCGCCATCATCGAGCCGTCTGGTCGTGCTCGGGATCGTGTCAATCGGGTTCTTCATGATTCCGTTTGATGGGAGCGTCGTGAACGTAGCACTCCCATCGATCGCAGTCTCATTGCGGGCAACGCTCGGGGCCATAGTCTGGATTCCCACGGCGTATTTGCTCGTTTTTGCTGCGCTTGAAACTACCATAGGTCGTCTGGGGGACATGCGCGGTAAGAAGAAACTGTACCTCATCTCGGTCGGCATATTCACCGCGGGCTCGCTCGCGGCAGGCCTGTCAGCCAGCATCCTCGAGCTGATCCTGGCAAGGGTCACGCAGGGCATCGGCGGTGCGGGCATGGACGCGATCGGGTTCTCGCTACTGACCACCGCGTTCAGCGGCGGAAACCGCGGCAGGGCTTTCGGAATAAGCTCCATGATAATCTACATCGGGCTTTGCTCGGGGCCAGCGATCGGCGGAGTCTTGGTGCAAGTCTTTGGCTGGAGATCTATATTCTACGTCAATGTCCCGATTGGAATAGCAGGAGTAATCTTGGCGTTACTTTTCCTGAAAAGAGATGAGGTCGCCCGAGACGCCCGCCAAGGGTTTGACTTTCTGGGCGCATTTACGCTCACTGGATTTCTCACGACACTGCTCTTGATCCTGAATGGTCAGGATCTTCGCCTCGCAGAGGCTGCGAGCATCTTGCTCGATGGCGCTTGCCTCGCATTCGTGTTCTCGTTCATCTACGTCGAGAGCAAGATCGCGGAGACGCCGCTTCTCGACCTTCGCCTTTTCACTCACAACAGGCTGTTCGCGGGCGGCTCGGCGACGGCGCTGATGAACTATATGACCGTCTACGGGACTCTCTTCTTACTGTCGCTCTATCTACAGAGCATCCTCGGCTACTCGCCGGTCAAAGCTGGAGTCATCCTGCTGGCGCAACCCATCTTCATGGCGATATCCTCTCCGATAGCAGGCATTCTTTCCGACAGGGTTTCAGCAAGAATTTTGGTCTCATTTGGCATGGCTTCCAAGGCAGTTGCATTCTTCTTCCTGTCTTTCTTGGGGTCACACTCTTCGCCCGAGAGCGTCATTATTCCGCTAGTAGTCGTCGGAATAGGTCACGGCTTTTTCTCTTCGCCGAACCTCAATTCGGTCATGAGTTCTGTTGATCCGAAAAGATTCGGAATCGCTTCCGGCATGATGGGCACGATCCGCCAATCAGCGCAGTCGATCGGGATAGCCGTGCTCGGAGGCATCGTCGCAGCGCATCTTCCTGCGGGCTCGTTGAATGTCTACGCGTCAAGCACACTCCTCACTGGAGGCCTGGCCGTGGATTTCGTGGGCGGTGTGAACATCGCCTTCCTAGCGGCTTCCGCCATCTGCGCCGTTGGCGTCTTCACATCTCTCATAAGAGGAAAGAAAGCGGAACCCTCACCTGACGAGGTTCAAAGGCTGTAGTAAGAGAGTC
>JBOGRL010000435.1:0-4661 GCA_050749505.1 Nitrososphaerales archaeon | reverse complement strand
GTGGAAGAGTTCCTGTGAGCTAACACCGGAAACTGGGAGAGTTTTGCCCTTGGAACTCCGTACTCCTGCATGTAGAGCCTTGCGAGGAGCGCGTTCAATGCAGAAAAAGAGATTCCAAAAAACTGTGAATAATCTGCGCTCTCAGAAAGCGATTGAGCCAAGACTAGTTTTCCTGGATCCATGTCGCGCATTTTTTCCACGCCGACGACCAACGCAGTGCTCATCTGCCCCGAACTTATCATGCTCACTGCGACGTGTAACGCAGCTGAACCTGAAGCGCCCGAAGACTCTACCTTGAAACAATCAACCCCTTCCAGCCCGAGAGAATCCGCTATCAGAGGACCGAGGTTTGATTGGGAAGAGGTAAGCTCTGAAAAGGCGTTTGATACTATGATAGCTTCAGGCCTTGTCGTGGCATCTTTCAGAATACCATTGCAAGCTTGGAACGCCAGTTCAGATATAGACTTGCTCCAGTGATCGCCGACTTTTGTGTAACCAATCTTTGAAATGTATGCCGGCATCTGTTTATCCCAGCCAATTTTTTGCGCAATTGATGATGAAAAGACAATAGATTATGCAAGAAAATACTGTATAACAAAAATGAGAAAAAATCCTCAGCGCCTCAGTTTATCCCGATACTTGCTGTAAACAGCATAGTCAATCTCCGTCGAATTTTCTATTAGATCCCTTACCGGGACTCCCAGTTTCCTTTTTAACAAGAGGCCTTCCTGTGTTTCAATTATGAACGCATCGCTACCCGCACCAGAGCCGAATGAGGCAAGGAGTATTTTTTCGCCTGGCTTTGCGACGTCCAGAACTGCCGCAAGTCCGAGTGGAGAGCTCGCAGAGTAGGTGTTTCCTATCATCGGATTCAAAAGCCCTGCCTCGATCTGCCTCATTGAGAACCCCAATCTTGTTGCCGCTTCAACCGGAAATCTCGGGTTTGGCTGGTGAAAGACAGCGTATTCAAAGTCAGAGGGCTTTGCGCCGAACTCTGAAAGTAAGTTCTTCACGGCAGTTTCGACATGGTGAAAGTAGGCGGGTTCGCCGGTGAAACGAGATAGGTGTCTCGGGTATTTTTCCCCTTGGCGCCTCCAAAAGTCGCCGGTGTCAGATACGTAAGATACGCTCCCCAAAATCTTCGCGATGCTGTGGTGACCGGAATGCCCCACGACGTATGCTGCTCCTCCACTTGCGGCCGTGTACTCGAGATCATCTCCGGGCCTTCCCTGCGCCGTGTCAACAGCGACTGCCATCCCGTGCTTTATCATGCCAGAACCAACAAGCCCGCTTATGACTTGAATCGCCTCAGTGCCGGCCTTGCATGCAAACTCAAAATCCGCGGCGAGCAGATTATGACATCCTAAAGCTTGCGCGACGATTGTACTCGTGGGTTTTACGGCGTAAACTTTGGACTCTGTTCCAACGAACAGCGCGCCGAGGTCTCCATTAACCACGCCAGCCATCGTCGCAGCGACCCTTGCCGCTTCGACTGCCATGGTCGTGGTGTCCTCATCCACGGAGGCGACAGATTTCTGCTTGTTTGGTCCTGAGCCACCGCCGTGCCAGACGCGGGCTATTTCAGTTGTGGACAAGCGATACGTCGGTATGTAGGCGCCGTAGCCTTCGATGCCTATTGATGCGTTGCTCTTCATTCCCCACAAACCACACTTAATACATTCTGATTCAGAGTAATTAAAAACCGAGTACCCCAAAGTACGAAGGGTTACGTTGATCAACGAAATCTGATTTCAATGGGGTGCTCTCTAGATAGCCTTTACCTGTTTTACGACAGGCGGTCTCGCCTTTTTGAGGACCCGATATCCGCAGATGCATTTGATCTCCGGAAGCTGCGCCAGCTCGTCTGCGTTTACCTTTGTTCCACATCTCACGCATTCATAGACTACTCCGCCGAAGACCTTTGCCTGCGCGTCCGGCCCCGAATTTGTGCTCATGCTTTAATTTGGGTTTTCTAGCCTTTATTTCCTTTCCCCTTTGGGGAAGGGGCGAAGCAACGGGAATCTGCTTAAATCGGCTGCTGGAATCCAAAGCAAATTGGAAAGGAAAGAGGAAAAAGAGGACTAAATTTTTTGAAACATACCACGCGCGACTTGGATGACCGGTTGTTTTGGCTGGCAAAGGAGGAGGAGATCAAGGACGCTACGACGACCGACGTTTACTTCAACTATGCCAATGAAGCTCTGTCCTACGCAGGACTGAACCCCGAGGTTGTGATGGAAGTCTACACGCGTAGGACTCCTTACGCATCGTCAAACTGGGCTGTCGCGTGCGGAATTTATGAGGTTGCCAAACTCCTCGAAGGTCTTCCCATCGACGTGGACTCGATGGAAGAAGGAGAAGTGTTTCTGACTGATCCGGGCCTCGCGGTGTACGAACCTGTAATCAGAATAAGCGGGCGGTATAGAGATTTTGCAAAATACGAAAACCCTATCCTCGGATTTTTGTGTCAGTCAAGCGGGATATGCACGAAGGCTGCGAGGATTTCGCTCGCCGCCGAGGGAAAGACAGTCATCTCTTTTGGTACAAGGAGGGCTCATCCTGCGCTCTCTGCCATGATTGAGCGGAGTTCGCTGATTGGAGGGTTGGACAGCGTCTCAAACGTTCTGGGGGCGAAGCTTCTGGGTAGAGAACCAAGCGGGACGATGCCCCACGCTTTCATCCTCGGCGTGGGCGACGAAGTTAGGGCGTGGAAGATTTTCAACAAGGCGCTGCCCAAAAATGTTCCGAAGATCGCGCTCATAGATACGCTGAGCGACGAGAAGGTCGCCGCGATCAAGGCACTCGAAGTTCTGGGGAAAGACCTGTTCGGCGTCAGGCTGGACACGCCCTCCTCCAGGCGCGGAGATCTCAGAAACATAGTCCAGGAAGTAAGATGGGAGCTGAACATAAGGGACGGAAAAGACGTCAAGATCTTTGTTTCCGGTGGCTTGGATGAGCAGCAGGTCTTGGAGCTAAGAGATTGTGTCGACGGCTTTGGAGTCGGGACGAGCATCTCTACCGCGCCCGTCGTTGATTTCGGGGGCAAAATTGTGATGGTGAAGAGCGAGAAGGGCAGCGAGATCTTGAGGTCAAAGCGCGGAGATCTTTCGGGCGTCAAGAACGTGTACAGAGACCTTTCGACCTTTACTGATCTGGTCACTCTTTCTCGCCATCCGCCGAACAAAAAATACAAACCGCTGCTCTCGCCGCTCATCAGAAACGGCAAGATAGTGCACAAATTCCTCGGTCTCGATGAGCTAAAGGCAAGGACTGCTCGTCTGGTGAGGGCCGCGTCGAAACGATCGCCCAAGCTGATCTGGGAGTAGCTTCAAGGCGTTGATTGTGTTGGAAGGACATTATAGCTGCCGTCACCCCTCCCCCTAGGGGGGTCCCCTATTGTTTTCAATGATTTTTTGTATGAAGACAATTGTTTCATTACAAATTTTGCATGTCTCCTAGTTAGGGCAAAAGGCGCCGCACTACTGCGTGGGTTCTTCAATTTAAGTCTTTGATGAGTGCTCTCACACCGTCGTCTGGGCTGCGAGTATCGGTTTCTTTTCAATATTGTATCTGTGACCGAAGAATTTCTTCGTCTGCCCTAACGGCAAGAACTTGGCTTCACCCACCTTGACCAGCATCGGGAGGTCTGACACCACCTTTCCAAGAATGAGGCAGTGCCTTCTCGGAAGAGTTCGAACTATGGATCTAATCGTGTCAGAATCAGCCGTGGACGCCCGCGCTATCATGTCAAGATCAGTTTGGTTTGTAAAATTGAACAAGAAGATGTTGTCTGCCTGACGGTATATTCCGTCCTTTATAGCATCCGGCTGGTTTGTGACAAGCGTGGTAAAAATCCCAAAGTGTCTCATCCTGGTGACAATGTCGTCCCAGTAAGTCTCCCGGAGATAGAGGTGAGCCTCCTCCGCGAAAAGGAAAACTGGCGGGATCAGCTCCCGCTCCAAGAGCTGGACTAGCTTGCTCAAGATTATCTCCACGACCATCTTCTTTGTGAGGGAGGAGGATTTTTTGAGCGATACGATGACTGCGCCACCGCTCGGAAGCAGCGATTTGATCACAGAGTCAACCCTCACTCCGGCCTGCTTTTCGCCCGCAAAAATGCCCGAAGACTTCATCGTCTGGAACCTTGAGTAAAGAGCGTCCTTCACCAGCTCGTTACACCTCCACGCCTGGATCGCTTCTCCCAGCCCGTCGAGCGTGAACTTTTCGCTGTGCTCTAGGGAATTTATTATTCTGATGAATTCGCGAAGCGATGCGCCCGGAGCATCGAGAACGTGCTGCATCAGGGAGATCAGGCTAAACTCCCCCAGGTAGTCTAGCGCAAATTTCAACGTGCGCCCTGGCTCCAGAGCTGCCAGCCTGTCTGAGAGCTCATTTTTCGTTCCATCTTTGTTCATCCCCAACCCTTCGTATTCGTTGTTCAGGTCAAAGATTATGACGACCGCTCCGCTTGCAACCAGTGAGCTCACCAGAATCTTTGAAAGATGCGACTTGCCCGATTCTTTCTTGCCGGTTATTATTGATAGATTCCCATCGATCGACTCGCCTAGAATCGTGAACTGTTCTCCATCCTTTGTCGTCCCGATCTTGATTTTGGCGCTGCCCGTTTGACCCGAAAGATCCAGTAGCTTTGACTGCGGGAT
>JBOGRL010000434.1:0-5210 GCA_050749505.1 Nitrososphaerales archaeon | reverse complement strand
GACCTAGAGAGCACGGTGTTGGCAATCAACTGACCGTTTTCCGTGACATCCTTTTCTTTCACTTTTGCGATCATCATTGGAATGTCAATATCAGCAGGGCAGATCTCTTTGCACAGCCCGCAGGAGATGCACAGGTGAGCAAATTCCGAAGCCTTGTCCAGCCCGTGTATTTCTTCAGTCCACGGTATGCCAATAGGTCCAGGATATATGTAACCAAAAACATGGCCGCCGACCGCTCCATAGGTTGGACAGACATTCATGCAAGCTCCACACCTTATACAATTCAACGCATCTTTGAACCAGGGATCGTTTCGCATCTTGGACCGTCCATTGTCCAAAATCAGGATATGCAAGCTCCTGTTTGAGTGGCCGCCCAACTCCTGCCGCTGGCTCATCATCGAGACGTAATTTGTAAGGCGAGTTCCAGTCGCACTCACAGGATGCGCCATTACAAGTTTTAGGGCATCTTCCCATGTTCCGACGATCTTTTCCATTCCCATGACAACAACGTGTATGTCCGGGATAGAGGTAACTAACCTCGCATTTCCTTCATTTTCTTCAACTATGATCGTGCCGGTTTCTGCAACGCCCACGTTGGCGCCGGTTATCCCGATTTGGCCTGACAGGAACATTGGTCTGAGCAACTTTCGAATGACTTTCATTATCGCCTGAAGGTCATCCGGGACGGCTTCATGGATCTCTTGGGAGAATAACTCGGCGATCTGAGCCTGCGTCTTGTGTATGGCTGGAAATACTAAGTGAAAGGGCTTCTCATTTGCAAGTTGAATGATTCTTTCGCCCAAATCAGTCTCAATGATTTCAAGCGACGCCATCTTTTCCACAAGGTGGTGATTTAGCTCGATCTCCTCTGTTGTAAGCGACTTGGATTTAATGATGCGCCTAAATCCGTTTTGCTCTGCAAGGCGCGCAATATATCCCACGGCTTCGCCGCCCGTTTGCACTAGTTTGACAGTCGCGCCATTTTTCTCGGAGTTTTGCGTGAACTCGCGGATGAGTGAATCAAGATTGGAAATTGAGTCTGTCTTCAGAGAATGCACCTGCTCCCTCATCATCTCTGCTCCTCCCTCAAGCGTTTCGAGCTGGGCCTTTCTTGCGTCCCGGCCCCGTTTCATGGCTGCTTGAAGAGACCTGCTCTGCTGGGTTTGAAGAAGGGATGAAGTGATCTTTTTCTTGAGTGCGTCATAGCTCCTTGGCATTTGATTAGGTCACTCGATTATTATGGCATGAACTTCATGGGGCCCGTGGACTCCCAGCACGGATTTTAGTTCAATGTCCGAAGTTCTCGAGGGGCCCCCGATTAGTGTGATTGTTGGCTTTTTGCTTGTGGCATTCAATATAGAGCGGATCATCGGAGCGAGATCTGAGAGATTTGCTAGAATCTTGGAAGCTTCAAGTATTGATATATGAATCCTTGAAAGCGATGAGAGCAACCTCTCGTTGTCGCTGGAGGATACTTCGACAAGCGAGCCCGTCTGACTTATCGCGGCTGCTGATAATGTAATGCCAACATCCACAGGTCCCAGTTCGCTAAGGACATCATTGCCATCGTCATCATGAAGTATTCTTTCAAAGGGAAAAAATTTAGTTTCAAGTAGCGTTTCGAATTTCTTTCCGTTGATTGCAAATGGGGCACAGCAAACTCTTCCACCATTCTTCGTTCTTACTATGTCACTCACAATTTGAGCTGCTTCTTCTGCAGATTTGGTATGGTAGACATTACCTGCCTGCTGCTTGAACATCAGGCTGAATTCATCTATCAAGCCTTCCTGCAATTCTATCATCATTCCCAAAATAGCATGTAATCGCCACGAAGCATGGGTGGTCTTCTTGGTCAATGACAGTCGATTTGTAGCTCACTAATCAACTAATTGAATCATCCTCAGACATCAGGAAGAATCGTTGCCTCATCTTAAAATAACTGTCTGAGCCACAAAAAGTAGACAATTGTCTTGCCCAAGCTTGAATCGGGCGAAATACTTGCGCGAATGAGGATGGTTGGAATATGTGGAAGTGATGTTCACATGTGGCACAATCCCAGTACTCCTGCTCCCATGATTTTTGGTCATGAGAACGTTGCAGAGATTGAAGCTTTGGGAGAAGGAAGGATAACAGATGGTGTAGGCCAAGAGGTAGGCGAAGCAGATATGATCGTTTTCACAGGAAGGATCCCCTGTGGAAGGTGCTTCATATGTACAGTTGCAAACGAACCGACCGTATGCGAAAATTCCATCGCCTATGGGATGACACCGAATACCGAGAGGCCTTACCTTCGTGGAGGCTACGGAGAGTACGTTCACTTGATGCCTAGAGCAGGGATCGTGAAAATTACAGACAAAAAATTAGCTGAAAAGGGAATGCTCGCTGTATTGGGAAACGCAACAGTCAGTTATGGACTTGAGAAGGCAGGCGGAGTCAACGCTGGTGAGACGATTGTAATTCAAGGATCTGGACCAATAGGCCTTGCAGCATTGGTTCAGTCTAAGCTCCATAGTGCACACAAGATCATCATGGTTGGTGCTCCGGAGGGTAGATTGAATCTTGCAAAGTCCCTAGGTTCTGACGAGGTGGTGAATATTGACGAGAATAGAGAACCAGCTGACAGAGTGAAGTTGGTATATGGAATGACCGAAGGACGGGGCGGAGATCTGGTCATAGAAGCCTCGGGGGGAAAGACTGCATTCGATGAGGGGTTGCAGATGACCAGAATTGGAGGTAGGTATCTAGATCTTGGCCAGGCTACTAACTACGGACCTATGCTAGTGAATCCATATTACATCACCAAGAGAGCGCTCAGAGTTTTCGGATCCTGGGGCAATACTCCCAAACATCTCTACAAGGCTATAATCAAACTGCAAGACGTGGATCTTCCAATGAACAAACTGATAACTCACAGATTTAACATCGATGACGCCACAAAGGGCTTGCAGATGGCTGAAAGCTTGAGTTCCGTAATATCGGTGATTGAATATTGACAGATCGGAAATCTTGAACTAGTCGCAAATGGCTTTGATTAGTACTCAACAAGATGCCACGGCCTCCGATCTGTGAAGAGGCCATCCAATGGCGAAGTTAAGGTGTGGGCGATCTTCGTCTCATCACATATGCTCCAATACCGCCGATTATTATTACGATGATTACTATTCCCGCAATTAGTTCTAGTGTTCCAACGTTTGAGGCTGGAGTGGTTGTAGAAGTTGTGCTAACAGTGGAGGTTACTCCAGTGGTAGGAGTGGAAGTCACTCCAGTGCTAGTTGTGGAAGTGGTTTCGGCGCTCGAAGAGCTTGAAGTGGATGTTGACGTGACAGGTACCAGTGCCGCGAAGGCTGTGGCGTTCGGATCTACGCTGATAGCCAAAATCTCTGCTGATCCGGGCCAATTTGTCCAGTGTGCTGTGCTATAAGCAGCCAATTCGTCAGGATAGCACAGCATGATTACTGGAAGATATTGCGCATTCAAACTCTCAATATTGCTGAGATATGTATGCTCCTGAGCTAGGTTGGCTGTCGTGTCAATAGCGGTCAGGTTGCTCTGGTATTGAACATCCGCGCTAGGAGGGTATTCCCATTGAGTTTGCCCGTCAGCTGAAGGCGTAGCAAACCAGCCGTAACATCCAGGTGTCCCCATGACGTTACAGCCTTGCTGTGCGTCAAGCCACGGAACTACGTAAAACGGTCCACCGCTAGAGTAGATTACCAGGTTATTTTGGATGTTGAAGGCATTTGACGCATAGTCTGCACCAAGATTTGCAGACGTTAATGTTTGAGCAGTAGCGCTCATTCCGAGCTGCTGGAAGAAGTCTACTACTTGCCGAGCGACATCGACATCCCAGGCTTTGTTAACGTCAGTGTAGATCGTTGTAGACATTTGTGTCCCGTTGGCGAATTTTAGTGGAGTGCTTGTACTTCCGCCGCCGGTGAAGCCTATCGAGTGCAACAACTTCAATGCTGCAGACACATTGTACGGATATTGTGGCTGGCTTGGATTGTATGAGGCGAAAGTAGCTGGTACTTCCCCCTGCGCATTGTTTGAAGGAACTCCATAGCCGAAAAGCGCTTGCTGCACTATCGCGGAGCTGTTGATAGAGTAAGCCAGCGCCTGCCTGAACTCGGTCATGTTGTACGGATACGATGTAATGTTGTAAACCATATCGGTGCCTAACCAACCAGCATCCTTCGCTATGTGGATATTCGGAGAGTTGCCAAGGGCGGCCACATTTCCGAATGAAATCACCCCCGCGTAATCTGTCGCGTCGCCGACAAGTTGCGGTATCATGGCGCCTGCATTTTCAACAAAATTGATGTCGATTGCGCAAGCAGTAGGGGTGGGAGAATGGAAGTAAGGATTTCTGAGGAGAATCATCGAAGTACCACCCGAAGTGTAATTAGCTTCGTAATACGGGCCGTCAACAACATCGTTACCCAGCATAGTGGCGTTTGGACCCATTGCTACATCAGATGGTGACACGACTGGCGCAAAATACTCCATGCTTGTTTTTTCGGCAAAGTGGGCGTCAGACACGTTCAGGTAGACTGTCAGTGCACTGCTGTTCAGAACTCCCACATTTACAACTTCATTATGCAAACCAATGAAGTCATACTGTGGGTTCAAAGCATAATCTGGGCTTAACCATGCCTTGATATCTTGAGCTGCAACATTCTGACCATTAGACCACTGCAACCCTGGCTTCACGTTAAATGTCCACTGCGTATAATTTGCATTTGCTGAAATCCAATCTGAAAGCGAACCACCCCACCACTGACTGCCATTTGTGTCCAGTGGCAGTACCCCCAGACTCAAATCTTCCATGTGTGAAATTTGCACAGTAGAGTCGCCGGTAACTGTCAGAGAATTGATATTCTGCGGGATTGGCTCCATCGTCATTCTAAGCACATCGTTCGACGGACAACTAGTTCCTTGTGCTGCATTGCTCTGAATTGAAATTGGTATGGATAAAGCAAAGACGGGACCTATTCCAGTTGAAAACAAGATCAGTATCAAAGCAAGCAGGGAGAGTTTTCGGAACATATTTGATCCGTGGCTTTGCCGGGTGTAATTAAACATTTTGAAAAATATGCCTTGTTGCACTATTCGTTTCCCGACCGAAAGGCCTAAGGCCTAGTTCTGACCTACCTATCAATTTGTCATAATTCGTGGGTAACACTGTGAGAGGTGCTAGGAGGAACTGGCAC
>JBOGRL010000433.1:0-3437 GCA_050749505.1 Nitrososphaerales archaeon | reverse complement strand
GCTTGTATCTGTTGAGAAGGTCTTTGACGTCTCTTTCCACAACGCCCGTTCCCCGAGCTATACTCTTGATTCGTTGCGAGTTCAGCAGGTCGGGATCATCCCTCTCGTCTGCGGTCATAGCCTGAATTATGGCGCGCCAGTACTTCATTTTGCCTTCCATCTCGTCAATATTTTCAGTTTGGAGGTTCATCTGCGAGAATCCCGGAAGTGCTTCCAGTATCTTTCGGAGCGAACCCATTTTTTTGACCGATTCTATCTGGACAAGAAAATCATTCATCGTGAGCTTTCCAGACATCATTCTCTTGATCTGTTTTTCGTCTGCAACGGTTTCGAGCTCCCTCGCCCTGTCGAGAAGTGACTGGAGGTCACCCATGCCCAGAAGCCTTCCCACAAACCTCGTAGGGCTGAAAGTCTCTAGGTCGTCAATCCGCTCTCCGGTTCCGATGTAAAACACTCTTCCCCCCGTTGCCGCAGCAGCAGCCATGGCTCCGCCCCCTTTCGCCGCTCCATCGAGTTTCGTGATTATTATCCCGCCTATAGGCACAGCACTGTGGAATGCAGCGGCTTGAGCCAGAGCCGCCTGGCCGATCGTTCCGTCTATCACCAAGAACGTCATGTCGGGAGTGACACTCTTGGAAATTTGCTTCATCTCATCCAAAAGCCCCTGCTCTTCTTTGTGCCTTCCAGCTGTATCAACAAGAATTACATTCGAGTTCTGGTCTCTGAAATGTTCCAGGCCTGCTTTGGCGACCTTTACCGGATTTTTCTCATCGTCAATTGAAAATACCGGAATGCCGATTGAGGCACATATAGTTTTTAGCTGCGTGATCGCACCCGGGCGAAAGGTGTCTGCCGCAACAACTCCCACTCTGTAGCCTCTCTTGACCAGCAACCGCGAGAGCTTTCCAATAGTGGTTGTTTTGCCACTGCCCTGTATCCCAACCAGAAGAATCACATTTGGCCTGTTCGTCGGAAGATCCAGTTTACCTTCTTCTCCCAAAATCCGGGCAAATTCTTCATAAAGTATCTTTACTATGTGGTCCTTTCTTGGCAAACCTGGTGGAGGCTTTTCCTCAAGCGCCCTCTTCTCGATCCGTTGCGAGACTTCGAGAACGATCTTGAAATTGACGTCGCTGGTCAATAGAGTGCGTTGGACGTCCTTGACAAACTCCTTTATCTCCTTCTCGTCGACAGTCGAAGAGCCTACGAGCTTACTCACGGCGTTCTGAAAGCCCTGCTTCAGTTTGTCTAGCATGGAATCTGATCTCGATCAGTTTTCGTTGATTTAAACATGACTTGATTGGAGGGCTTTCGCTCGAGCTCCGCTTTCATAATTTCTAGCCTCCCTTGATATCCATTCCATATCTTTCTAGATCCGACTATCCTTATCCGATTCCTGGGAAAAATTGGACAGTCCAAGACAAGTGTTTCGCCTTCTCCTCCTTCCAGGGCTGCGTTGAATCTGAACTTGCTAGACAATTCGATTAGCGCTCTTGCTGAATCCTGATCAATTTCTTTTCCCAGCCAGCCTGCATCCAACCCGGCAGCTGAAACTGATGTCAGGATGAACCTGTAACCAGATTCTATTAGGTTTTGAACGTATTCGCCCTGGTCAATTCCCCACAGAGGAGCTTCTGCTTTCAACCCCAGTTCTGTCGCAATTTTCTCTATTCTGACTTTCTGATAGTTGCTAGCGATTCCACCGCAGCCTAGCGCGTCGAATTCGTATTTCGCACGGGCGCTTCTCACGACGTCTGCAATGTCCTCGAGTTCCTCTTCCTTGTTGCCATTTGTATAACCGATTACGATGGGGATCTCCAATGCTTTCGAACATAACTCAGCAAGCTGTATGCTGGCCGTATGGAGCATATAGCTGTCCCTGTTTTTGGAGAATAGAGTTACTAGGCATGAAATTCGGTAGCCCTGAGCTGAAAGTCTGTCTATCGTGTATGTGCTGTCCTTTCCGCCCGAGAACAAAACCGCAGCGTCTTTCAAAGTCGAAGATAGAATATTCTGTTTCGTCTAATAGACTGATTGCCATCGAGAAGACATTGCTTCGTAAGCATGATGACCGACAAATAGAAGCATTTAAAGCAGTTCGTTCCAAAGGAGTCTAGAGCTGTAAATTATTATGCCAAAGTCACGTGGTTATAGGCGAAAGACCCGCGCCAGATTTAGGGCCAAGCCACGTTCTCCTCTTGGAGCTCTGTTGAGAGAGTACAAGGTCGGAGACCGAGTAGTTATTGACGTCGATTCCCGCCAGCCCAAAGGCATGCCGCACAGACGTTTTCAAGGTTCCGTCGGAAACGTCGAGGGAATAAGAAGAAGGAGCTTGGTGATAAACGTGCCAGTCGGGAATACTGCTAAACAGGTCATCGCCAGGTTGGAGCATGTCAAGCCATTGAGATTGGCACAAGAATAAGCCTGAATATTATTTTCACGATTTGGGATGATCATAAACGATATGAACGAGCTAACTCAGCAACAGATCGGGGCGAAGAAAGCGAAAGTGATTACGGTCCCCGAAGCAAAGGAAATTCTCTCAAAGATAGATCCGGAAAACACCGACCAGATTCAAAAGAGGACGATGGACTACCTGCTAAAGTTCTCCAAAATCGAGCTGGAAAAGGCCAAAAAGGTCAGAAAGATACTCATGGATGAATGCCAGCTTACTGTCGAAGAAGCAACCGAGCTTGTCAACATCATGCCGAAATCGCAAGAGGAGCTGAGGGTGTTTACAGCCGGCTGGAGAAAGCTGATACCAACGGCAACGGTAGAAAGAATACTAAAAGTTCTGTACGATTGAGGGCATACAGTACCACAAGTCGTCTCAGCTTGCAAGCGTAGGGAGATTCCCGCAAACGAAAGCTAGTTAGCCTACCGCTGCTCAGTATAACGAAGATACTCCATATCCGACTTAGCAAGAATGGCGTGTGTGTGATCTCTCATCATGTATTCCACGACGGCCCCAGCAAAAAAGTATGAAGAATACGCCTATGTCTTGGATTTCATTCCGAGGGGCAAATCTGCCATAATCAGGGAAAGAGAGGGACCCCTAGTCCAAGCAATTGGAGAAGAGTGGTTGACAATTCTAGAGATACTCGCAACGAATAACAAGAGTTTTTCTCCCGGAGATAAAATCCCAATAGGGAAGGAAAATCGTGATAGAATCGTCAGCGTCCTTGGAAGACTCGGGTATGATGAGCTGTCACTGGATTCAAAAAATGAGATCCAGAACGTACTGGAGAAGATGATAAAAAATAATGAGCAGAGATATGTGGATTACTTCAATGATCTCCAGCCGATAACCCCGAGACTACATGCACTGGAGTTGATTCCTGGCATAGGGAAGACGTTCATGCGGCAGATCGTAAACGAGCGCGACAAGAAAAGATTTGAGAGTTTCCAAGATCTTGAGAAAAGAATCGGGATAAGAG
>JBOGRL010000432.1:0-6899 GCA_050749505.1 Nitrososphaerales archaeon | reverse complement strand
CAATATGCGAGCTTTGCAAAAAATTCCGTCAATAGCCCATTTGTAAGCAAGCCTTTCGATTCTGCTTGCTCTTATAAGCTGTCTTTTCCACGTTCTCCAAGTTACAGTTTTCCTACCTGATAGGATAGGGTCGATGAAATGCTTGTCGAAGATGATCAAAAGAAGCTAGGAATCGACAAATATCGGCGGCCTTGGAATGTGTGCTACCAAGCCAGTCCGTTTGGAATTAGCAAATTTGTCTCTCAATGCAATGTCAAGACAAGCTGGCGTATCTCTGAATTGCCTCACTTCATCATCTTTTACATTTAGCCAGTGGACTCGCCGAAAGATGGGTCTGTATTCAAGAGGAATTCGAGCAATAGTCTCAAATTTTCTACATTCTTTGCATCGACAGAATAAGTCTTTGACAGTGCTGAGTTTAGGAGCAATCATATCTATTGGATGATAAAGACCACCGCTAAGATCTCGGTCTTCATCCTCAGCTGCTGAATAATGGGCAACATAAGGACTGGTGGCGATAGGCGATGAGAAATTTGCGGCTCTATTCGAGTAAGCAGCATAGCCTAATTCATCAACATTCAACAAATGAATAGGAACGAATTTCTTCGTTTCCCGCTCTCTTAGTCTCATAAAGACGAATAGCTGCCTTAGAAAATTGAACACATTGTCTATAGTAATAACATCGGTTTCGTTGTTCAATCCCATGATACGTCTTCGCTCTCATGGACGATGAAACTAGGTACAGAATCGCTCAAGAGGTCACACACACAAAGCAAGATCACGACGCACCGAGCCTCTTCCGGAAGGGAAAACGGGTAGCCGGTAAAGTGCCACTCGTTTTGACTACTGATTGTCTAGGTTCTTATGCGAATGCTTACGCAAAGGAATTCAAAGTGCCTTACAAGCAGACAGAGCATATTCGAGAAATTGCCCTAGACGAAACAATTCATAATAATCGCATGGAGCGCCGCAATGGAGAGTTTCGCGATAGGATGCGGGTAATGCGCTCGTTCAAGAGTACCGAAAGCCCGATCATAACCGGAATGCAGGTCTTTCACAATTTCATCAGACCGCACACGGCACTGGACGGGAAGACTCCCGCTGAGGCTTGCGGAATAGAGATCAAAGGCGAAGACAAGTGGAAGACTCTAATTGAGAAACGCAAAGTTAAATGACAGCGAAAGGAGACGTGCTTAGCTAGACGACTTTTGAAATCTTCAACCCGATTCTTTCTTTATGCGTTTTTCACGTTTCTAGTCTTGATATTGTCTGCCCAAATTACCAAGAGATTATCACTTTCCCTAACCGATTTCACGATCGTATCGTTTCCGCCTTCAATAGTGCTATGCGTCTTTGCGTATTTGGGCGGAGAGGCTAGAAGGAAAGGACATTGAACCTCAAAGATCACCGAAATTTAACAAAGGAGAAATTCGCTTCGCCTTTACCGAAGACTTGACAAAACCGTTGCAAGAGCTAACACCCGTTCTTATTAGAAATTAGCGCACTTGGATGTTTTCGGCTCAAAATTTAGGTTTCTAATGTTTCGCTTCTTTTAAGGTAAAGATATTCTTCTGGCTCTGCCCGGTAATAGTCAAGTCCATTCTTGCGGCTTGCCCCCCTGTTCTCTCCATGATATACCGTTCCCAGAATCATTATCCAGCCCACGATTGATCATGACCACTCCGCCATTTCTCGCAGCCCAGGCAGCAAGCGCGAGCGCGTACCCAAGGTCATCGTGCGTTCCGTTGGCATGACTAAAAGAGTAACCGCCAGAGTGAGTTCTCTCCGCAACTATGCAGTTCAGGTTGGAGAGAAGGTCTAGATTATCCGGAAGCATGACTCTTTTCTGCTCTAACAGGATCCGCAGGTGAGAAAGCATGTCCTCCTTCGTCTTGGAAGAGAAGATTATCCCTTCAGCCGGAAGTCCCAACGACTTGCAGTGCTCGACAATGGGACTGCCCAATCCCGTCGAATCAACGAACACTTTCCTGAAATGGAACTTTTTGTGAAGATCAGCAACCTGCGCGGTAAACTGGGTATAAACATCGCCGCCTGTCTTTCCCAGCTTTGCTGCGACAAACACCTTTGCCATCACGACCCGGTACGACAGTCCTCTTTTTTCTTGGTCGTTGAACCGCTCCACCACGACCAGAGTGGCCGGGTCGCTCAACCCGCCCGGGTCGTAGCCAGCGTAAAGGCTACCCGAAGGCTCCTTCATCCCCCTGATAACCTCGCAGTAGGGGCACGGAGCAACGCCCGCGCACACGTGCAGGCACGATCTGAGCAACGAATTGGGGAAGTAGGTTGATTCCTCGTCCACAAACTCCGCGAGATACTCCTGCCTGAACTTTCTCTCGCCAGCCTCAAGCCGCTGCGCCTCCAAAAACTCTTTGGACACCAAGGGATTGTCCCCAGTCTTGAACTGGTACTTTGACCAGGTCGGCGAGGTAAACGCGCGGTAGAAATAATGCTCCCGGTCGAGCGGCGTCGAAATCAGGATCGCAGTCCCGTTTGTAGTTGAAAGCATGGGCATCGCAACCTGCGTGATCACTTCCTCGGGGACGAACGCGGCTTCATCCACGATAATCTGATGTGCCGTGTGCCCTCTGAGAGAATCTCCGTGCGGCCCGCAGGGCAAGGCTACGATCTGGCTCTGGTTAGTAAAATTTAGCTGAGTCCTTGTCTTTCTCACGACCGAACCTGAAATCAGCGTAGAGTGCTCAACGAATTTCAATATCTTGTCAAACATCAGAGAAGACTGCCTCTGCGTTGCAGACACGATCAGAGTCGTAGTTTCAGGATGCGAAATTCCAAACCAGAGCGCCCTGGCCGACGTGATGAGCGATTTTCCGACCTGCCGCCCCGCGCATGCAATGATCCTATTTGACTTGTCTTCCAAAAACCTTTCCTGATAGAGGAAGGGGTTCAATCCCAGCACTGCCTTGCAGAACTTTACTGGGCTCGCGATTATGGCGCGGATGGCCTTTTCCTCCTCTTGCGGCGTAATCTCTTGTTCGTTGCCTTTGGGTTGATTGTCTACAGATTCGTCCATGAGAGCATCACGCCGATTTCTTCACTAGGAATCGCCGCTTGCGATAATGACCGTCCTTGCGCATCATAAGAGGCTGCTTTCCGTCGTCCAGTGCCAGGATGTTCTTTACGATTCTCGCAAGATCTCTTTCTTTAGACTGCCCAAGTTTTAGAAACTTTGGGTCGCCCTTGAATGCGAGGAAGACGAGAATAGTCCTCGCAATTTTGTTCCTTGAGTTGGCGATCGTGGCAAGCCTGCGGCTGGAGCCACCTTCTGCAATGTGAACAGGACTTTCAAGCGCATCGAAATCCTTTAGCAAGGTTGAGACCACATAGTCTACAATTTCATTATCCTTCATATTGAGTGTATTCAACATAATATGCAAGCAACTTTCACTCTTGCGAAAATCTCGAGAGCCTTGTCTCGAAGTGTTTGATACTTTTTGCCTATATTGGAACCACGGTGCGTTCCTAATAAGTGTTACTGTAATATTACTGTATAATTACTGTATTTCTTGCAGAATTCCCGATGCTAATTTTGTCGCTTTTCTGCACATCTTATTCAACTTGCGCGTGAAAGCCTTTCCTTTAAGAAATGATTTTGTATCATTTATTGTTCAACCCCTGCAGCGCAACGAGATCGTCCTCGCATTATTCCATGGCCTTTCCTTGATCAAATATGTTTTTGGCCGAGCCAAGGTCTTAGAGGTCCTATCGGGTTTCTTTGCAACATTTTCAGGAAGCCTAATGGTAATCGTTTCGCTCAAAAGCGATTTCTTTTGTCGAAGACGCATTGCGCATGTTTCAAGTTGCTCTTTCGTATCCTTGGCAGAAGGGCCAACACCATAACATTCGGGTTCAATTCTCCACCATAGTTACGAGCGATGAGAAAATCACAGTACTTGTTGCCCCTTTCGTGTGATATTTAGCCGCCTGATTCTTCTTTTCACTTATAAAAGAGATTGTTTGCTCAATACTTTGGCACGATTCAATTAATTGTATCAGCGGAACAGCCGCCCCACTTCAAGGCGATCATGCCTTGGAACGGAGTCGCTGATTACTACAGAGAAGCTACACACCACGGTGGCATATTCCAAAGATTCTTTTGTACCTCTATACTGGCGCCGTCGACTCCTCGAGGTCGCCCTCGAACCTCTTGGGCAAGAGCAGCAACTTAGCCCACGGTGACAACTACAAAGAACTCTTGGAAGATGAAGACCTCCGGATGTATCCCAATTTGTTTAGGTACGCCAACCACCCAACACTGAATGCCAATATCTTCTACATTCTCGCGGAAAAGTATGATGGCCCCTTCTACTGGGAAAGGTCTCCCCGAACTATGTATGATAAAATCAAGATTCCAGTTTATTGCGAGTCTAACAGGTGGGCTTACGCGCACATGCACCTAGTAGAAGCCTTTTGGAACTATCTTGGAATTGACGCGCCGAAGAAACTCCAGATAGGCCCCCTGTAATAGAAGAGAGACAATTGGGACGCGACTACAACGAGGAGGTGCTAAGGTGGTACGATTACTGGTTGAAAGGGATAGATAATGGCATTATGAAAGAAGAGCCAATACGATTCTTTGTCAGAGGACCAAACACTTGGAGATTTGAATCCGAATGGCCGTTGAAACGCACCTCGTGGACATTCAGAGAAGAATTTAGGGAGAAGGGATCTTCGGTTCCCTGCCCATTTTTCAGTGCGTCTCAAAGATCTCCTGGAATTGTTTGATTTTCTCTATTATAGCTTCTCTTTCGGCGCTGGTGGGTTTTCTCGGGTCGCTTGCTCTGGGAAGCCTTCCCAGTTTGAGCATACAAGCCATGAGCAAGAGCCTGGCTTTTGTAGAGTCGAGATTACTAGCCTCAATGAAAAGATCATCCTCTATTGTAACAACTCTGCCACCAGGATTGGATCTTGAGGTCCTGACAACGGGCAGACCGCTAAGCGCGGCTATCGACATTGCTTTCATTTGCGAAACCGAGCCGTGGGCGAACGGCGCATTCCCTTCGAGTATCAACCCATGAAGCTTTGGTTTTCGCGTATCTTCGCTGTTCTCTTCGTGTAGAGCTCTATCTATCCTTGCCATTATATCGACCTCTTGGTCCGGATCTTCGGTTTCATCTTCCTGAGAAAATGCTGTGTACTTTATGATGTGAACCCTGGGAATAGCTTCGCCTCTCAACGACCCATCAGAATTCTTGATGGGGTATGTGGTCGTTTTGCCTGCATCTGCCTCTAGGTCAATTCTTTCCGGGAGTTTGGTGAGGTTAACGTCTGAGGTTAGAGTGTTCTTGTAATTTGGTTTGAACCAAATAGTAGCCTTGCCTTCTTTCACAGTGCCCAGAATTCCCCCGTGCCCTCCGGCTGCCACGTAGTTTCCTGGCCTATCATCTGTTTTCCGAAATTCTCTCGCCGCAAAAATCTGTTGTTCCTGAATGCCAACTGCACCTAGGCCCTTACCTACACCCGAAATGATGTAATCGACTGAATCAGAAATGTTCCTGTCTCCGTCGGCAGAGAGTTGACCATGAGTTCTCTGCGCGGCATTCCCCACAATTGGCAAATCTGCGTCAATCGTAAGGCTCAACCAGTAGAGTGTCTCCTCTACAGATGGACTACCTTCGAGCCATATCGCCCCATCATACAAACCACTCTTTAGAGTGCTATTGACGATGTTAGTGACCCTTGCGAGGTCGCCCACTCTAACACTCTTTGCGATACCGTACGGTTTGTACGGGAAGTAGTCGATCCCGGCTTTTTCCCCCTTAGAGGCATATCCGCCAGCTGGTAATGCTCTAATAAATGTGTATTCTGCCTTACTCGAAAGAACATTCGCCTGACCGTTCTTGTCCCTTCCATAGATAGTTCTGTCAATCTCCGAAAACATCCTTGATGCATCAGGGTAGAAGAACTGTCTTCGACCAAACATTATTTTGGGATTCTCCAAATCATTAGCTTCAAAAGACGTTCCGTTTCGAGTTCCATCTGCACGCCTGGCCATGTAGGGCAGGAGGTAGAGCCCGTCCTCGGGGTTTAGTGTGGCTTCATAGTAATCCTTACCGTCGTCGACGTAAACATGGGAAGCGTCGACCTCCAGAGGATGGGCTGAGTGCTTCTTTATCTTGATGGTTACCTTCTCGTAAAGCAACTGAGGAACAAGGGGATCGCACTCCCCTTCTAGTTTCTTTTCTCCCGGTAGGCGCGCTTTGTTGCTCGTGACTAGTGGAGGAGAATTCGCAATTGTCGAATTTGGTCCTGAGAAAACTGCGATTTTACATTTTGACATGTCTTTCACAGATTCGGCGGCGTGTTCTGCCTAAAATACATTCGGCATCCGGATATTACACAGTGGAAGTAGGAGCTTGTCGAGCTATCGGCCGCTTCGTCTCATGCCAAGGGGACTCTGAATTGAGCCTGCTAACTTATCGTTGAATCCTTTGTACCTTCAAAATGAGAATTCGCCTCGCTCACTTCCTTTTGCATCACGGAAGGGCCGAGCAACCTAGTTACTGGACTGCCGCTCTCCGCGTAAGTTCGAATTCCTTTCTTGAAACCCTGAATCCAGGGTTTGTTTTTAGTCCAGATCGCACCCATGTCACGAATATTATTTGTGGGACTACTCGTGAACAGTATCATTTCAGAATTGTCGGCTATGCAATACTTTAGAGAAGAGCCAAGGCCGTTCAGATGTCTGAGTTCGACAAGTCTGCGTATTCTTCGATGATCTCTCTGTTGGTAATCATGACTTCGGTGATTGCCCTGATTTTAACACCCTTGTGCATTATTTTACTTTCTTGATTAAAAATACCCAAAAGATAGTTCTGGCGTCGAAACAGACAGATACGAGACGGTCGAAAGATCTGACA
>JBOGRL010000431.1:0-3077 GCA_050749505.1 Nitrososphaerales archaeon | reverse complement strand
GTCCTAAACTCCTTGTCAAAAATCATGGCGGGGATTACTGCCCCCATTACGTTCAACCCGATAGCGAGTGTGCTCCAGAGCTCCTTCGTAGCAAGAAAAGTCGCGAAATCCTTGTCCGGCCTCCCATTTGCCTTTACGTAGAGGTAGCCTGCAATCAATCGTGAAAGTGTTTCGTCATCAAGGCTCCTCAACACAGCGTCAGAAATCCCAAGCACCCAGTTCGAACGAGCCAGCCTCTTGATCTGCTCTGCTTCTGAATCCGTAACTTTCAAAGTAGAAACATTCCCTTTATTTCGTGGACACGGCTACCTTTTGCTTCTATTGACGAGCAGCATCGCTCCAGTTTTTTTCTGTCTCGACCATTCTAAAAGACTCCTGATTGCGATCTATGAACCATGGACCCAGACATTCAATACGATGAAGAGGTATCGATTATTTTACAAGAAAAGAGGGACAAATCCCCGATAAGCACCAACCGGAGCTTACAACTCGGAAGCGGGGAAAAAGGAATGGCTCTCAGCGATTCAGACATTGCCGAGATTGTGAGAATTTCAGAAAAGAAATCTATCAGAAGGATTGTAAAGGGCATACGTAAAGACCTTGATCGCGAGATGCTGTCGAAGATGATCTCGGCTTACTTGGTTCTCAAGGCTAACGGACATTCAGACAATGAATTTGCGAACTATCTGACAAGGAGGGAGACGAAGAAAATGCTAAAGCTTGGGTTCACAGCTTCGAAATCAGCGCTTCCAGCTCTGCTGACAGACGGGGAATTTAGATCGCTTGTAATTAATACTCGCAAACAGATGAAAAAACACAAAGGAATTCAAGAGGAGGAGCAAAGAAGGGTGCAGCAGGAGATCGCTGAAAAAAGATCAGACAAGAGCGTTGCGAAGGTTGGGGCCGTGACAGTCACGATGAACCAAAATCAGCCGAGCTAGGATCTGAGACGCTCTGCTGCCACTGAACGAATGTGGACAAGGATTTTCAATCTTGTTATGTCTAGAAGCTGAGTGTGGAATTTAGACAGAATTTAAAAGGAAAACCAGCTCATGAATTGAAATGGGCTTTTGCAAGAACGCCATGGCTCCAGCTTCTTTGACTCGCTCTTTAGCAGATTCATCTGCGCTGATGAAGATGATGGGAATCTTTGGATTTATTGAATGAATGGCTTTGCACGCCTCGATGCCACTCATCCTCGGCATCCTTTCATCAAGCAGAATCACATCGGGTTTTGGTACTGGTTCATTCATTAGATCGACAACTTGAGTCCCATCGGAAAGCGATGCCAATATCTCAAATCCCCTTAGCCTCAACATGCTCTGGAGCATTTCCCTGATCGCCAGCTCGTCATCCACCAAAACAATCTGCTTCTTGTGCTCGGGGCCTGACTCGATAGGAACTCGGCCAGCAACACTTCCATCGCCTCGATCCCTGTCAGCTTGTCTTTGTTTCTTCGTATCTCTGTCTTCTTCAAGTACGAGAGCCAATAGACGCGGCTTCCTGGGCCGCCCCCGAGTGCAATCTTTTTCCATCTTTCTGACTGTCACGCTCTCTTCAATAAGAGCCTAAAGATTGCGCCCCCAATATTTTCAGTGGTATTCTCAAGGGTGATCTGCCCCCCATATCTTCCGGCAACCAGCGCATGAACAATAGCGAGTCCCAGTCCGCTTCCCTTTTTCCCCTTTGAGTACCTTTCAAAGACATCCTTACGTTGCTCCTTGGGAATCCCTGGTCCAGAATCCTTTACAGTGACTTGCCAGTACGATTCGTCACTTTCTGGGCTTCTCTTCTTTTCCTCGATCAATATATCTATCAGGACAGTTTGTTCACGGGAAAATTTTGCAGAATTGGAAAATAGATTGATGAACACGTCATCAAGGAGGTCGTCTGCCAGCACGCTGATCTCTGAAGGCGGACTGTCGTCTGTAACCACTCTTCTGATTTCCTTGATTTGCTTTCCCGGATATATTTTCTTTACAAGCAACAGCGACTTTTCTATCGAATGAATAAGGTCAATACCCTGAAGTTGTGGATTGTCTCGCTCGGAAATGATTCTACCCAGTTTCTTTGCTTTCTCGACTAACTCTGTTGAGCCATCTATCGCGCCCAGCACGTTCTTAGCAATCTCCCGAAACTGACTGTCTTCTTGCAATCTTTCGCTGATGAGCTCTGTTCCCATTCTCGATATTTGATTGAAATTCCTAATATCGTGAGTGAGGACATCCTGAAGTAGCTCCGCCTGCTTTCTGCTCACCTCCTCTCTTTCTCGCAACTCAGCTTCTCCCCACAGGGCTTCAAACACAGAGGCCATACCCGCGATCGTAGGCTTGCTGGTGCAGTAGATGTTTGTCGACACAGCTTCTTCGGTTGTCTTTGCTTCGGCGTTTAAATATTGAGTAATGAACATTCTCCTCCTATCGTATATCAAAATAGTCACGTAGATGGGCTGCTCAATCTTTCTCCAAGCGGCACCGGGGAGAACCCGACTTGCTTCCCTGCTAAGGCTGGGTGTTAGAATTTGAATTCGAAATCCCAATTTTCGCTGTCTATCGGCAAGCCTCTTGAACAAAATTTCATTTCTTAAAACTGTCTTGTCAGAAGCTAGTATCATCAGGACTTCCTCCCTGCAATCTTCGGTCATTTTCGTCCCGATTTCGTAGACTTGCTGCATGTCGTCAATTATTGTCGTCGACTCCGGTTCTATTCCTTCTTCCAATTCCTTGACTCGCGCAGCGGCCTTTGTCGAGTTCTTCCACATCATCTCGAATATTTGTTCGAATTGTGAAATGATATCTTTGCGATTGCTCCAGACTATTTCTCCTGGCATTGCGGCGCCAGAGGCTATCTGCTCTTCCGCTGCTGCGAGCGGCGCTGCGAGGTATTCATCCTTTGAGATCGCGAAACTCACTTTGTTGCCATCGATATGTCTCAGTTCAACTCCTGCTGACATTATCTTTTTGTAGTAATCCAGGTTCTCCTTTTGCAAATCCACGATTAATTGCAGTTTGAATTCTGGATTCTGTTCGAACAAGCGTTTGATGAAGTCCACTGCCAAGTTAGTATCGTTTGGTATC